>CAZSTA010000014.1:21484-34647 GCA_964609495.1 uncultured bacterium
ATCCACACTGGACGTAGTAAATCTGTCCGTCTATTTCCACACCAATCAGGAATTTACCTGTTTCGGTATCGTAGTCTACATCAGACGAAAGTATTTCGACATCGCGGGGATATATCCACGTACTCTCTGCACCAGTGTCTATCAAAGCTTTCTTCCCAACTATCTTCCTCTTCGAGGCTGGCATATGAAGTGTGATGGTTAGACCAGGAGCAAGGCCGGTCTCCTGCGCTGGTGAGAACCTCTCATACGGCTTATCTTTTACAAGAATTTTTGCCATTGTGGGGTCTCCTATCTTTCAGCTCGAGCTGGCATGAGCCTTGGGCTTGGGCCACGCTGAAACGCCGGTCGTTCAACTATCTCATGAAACTCACAAGGTTTGCGTGGACTTCCCAACTTTTTGTCTAATGCGGCAACAAGTCGATCGAGAGAAGGCTCAAGTGCAACGCGCTTTCCCTCCTGATACGCAATAAACCAGCCGGGATGTGTTTTAAGCAGTTCCTCCTTCTCCTCGCTCCAAATGTCTTTCACAATCTGATCCACCTCCCTATTCTTCTTGTGAATCAACTTCTCCACTCCATCCATAGAAATAACCCTTGCCATCACCACAGCAAGTTCGCCATCTGCCTTTGTATAATGAATCTGAAAGGGAGGCCGTCCAACGAGTTTCTTTCTGTTGCAGACTACCAACAATGCTTCTCGCTTTGGGTATCCTATTGCTACAGCAATCACTGACTCGATGCCAAGTTTTTCAAGTGGTTCCGGAATCCTATCCTCAAGTTTTGTATCAAGTACCATTGACTCTTCTAATAGAGTCTTTTTGATAATATCCGCCTCGTTGGATACTGAAAGGTCAGTGGGAAACTCTTTCTCCGAGTAAATCCATCCCTCAAGAATTGTCCAGATCCCGGGCGTTTCCTTAGAAGGAGTAAGCACAAATGCTGTTTCTGACTCAAGCTTCTCGGTGATCTCCTTCAACAGAAGAGGGACCCGGTCTAGGTCTTCTTCCACCCCTCCATGAATAATTCGACTCCAGTTCGGCATAACCAGTTTGTCTATCATAATAGACTACCTCCTCTTGTATGGTAATGAATTAATTGAAGGTGAGGCATAATTCGACAGAGAATCTTTCTATAACCATCTTGTTGAACTATAGCCTTATCAGCTTGTCTGATTCAAGTTTGCTCTACGACAGCGATTGGAAATATTTATGCCCCTCTCTTGATAATATTAATTCCCCTCCCTCGATGGGAGAGGTTAGGGGAAGAGTGATTTAAGCAATTCTTCCTGAAACTTTTCTGAAACTACCTAAGCAGATTTTTCAAGATAAACTCTACCCGCATCTCCATCTACGGTGATAATGTCCCCAGTCTTTATCACCTTAGTGCCTCTCTTTACATTCACTACCGAAGGAATACCATACTCTCTAGCTACCACTGAACTATGGGAAAGAGGTCCTCCTATATCGGATACTATCGCGCTGGCAATAGCGAAAAGGGGAGTCCATCCTGCATCTGTGAAGGGGGTGATCAATATCTCTCCCTCTTTAAGCTGAGATGATTCTCTAGCGCTGAAAAGAACCCTGGCTTTACCCGTTACCTTACCAAAACTACTCCCCAACCCCTCTAAGATATTGCCCCTAAACTCCTCCTCCTTCCTCCTATCTTTAGGATTGTAATCTCCTATTACTACATCTGGAGGAGGAGAAAGCCTCAAATTATACTCATACTCCTTTTTCCTTTCCTCAATCTTGGAGACAAGGAAGCTCTCCTTAAAATTATCTTCTAATAACTCTATTATCTCATCATAGAAGAGAAGGAAAATATCGTCGCTATCAGCGATCATCCCCTTTTCATACAGTCTTCTTCCCATCTCCAATATTATCCTTCTTATCAATCCGAAACACATAACTACATAAAATTTAGTATATTCTCGTAAGTATGTATATTGTTGGGCTTCTTTTAATATCTTGTCGAAAATGATCCTTTTAATCACTGGCAACTTTCCTCTCAATATCCCGGTTATTCTTATCCTCTCCTCCTTCTGCTTCCTTTCGTATCTAAGAGGATCAGCCCCGAGGGGATCGGATTCTCCCCCAGAAAGAATATAACTTCTTAACATACGGAGGATGAAACCGGGGTCCTCTCTCCAGCGAGGTCTCATAAATTCCATCTCTCCTATAGCTCTATGTCCATATTCATCTAGAAATCTCCTCAGTTTCTCTAGAAATCTCCTTCCTTCCTCAAAGGTTTCAAGATCTCTCATCGCCTCTGGTTCATCCTTCTCGAGTATGATATCTATAATCTTATACGATCTCATCGCCTCTAAGGATAATTTCCAGATCTCGATAGCTGGTTGGGCGCTTTTTAACCCCAATAATCCAGTTATTAACTTATTGTGGAGTGTTCCCTCTTCGTCATTAAACCAACGCTTAGTTATAGTACTTAATAAGCCGTAAGTTATAGCGGAGTTAGCAGTGCAAGAGATCATCAATTTTCCCGCTTCGATAGCCCATTCGATAACTCTGTAGAATGTATTGAGCAAACCTTCGGAAGATTGCTTACTCAGATCTACGCTATTAAATTCCTCTACCCTCCTCTTCATATGAGTCCCAAGTCCTTTAGAATCTTCAGGGAGAGTTATCAGGAGGCGAAGAAGTTTAGGTATAACTATAGGAAGCTTGAGAACAAAGCAGAGACGAGGAATGTTAATAGCTGATATATATTCATCTCTACAATCTGGCCCTCCCCCGATCTTACTCATAATCTGAGGAGTCAAGCCAGGGATCTGGTTCATAGTGGTGGCTATTAAGCTAAAGTTTATATATATTCTGCCACAAATGTTGCCAAAGAGCGGCCCCTCAGGAAGCTTCAATCCTGTTATTTTAATCCCTTCCTTAATAGCTGTATAGGTGAGAGGACCGGAGACTATAGACCAGGTCAGAGGAGTCATAACTCCGGGCATCCCCTCTCCCACGTTAGAATTCGTCCAGATAGTTTTAGTGTTTTCTGAACTATCCTTTTTTCCTCTCTCCATATCCCACCACTCCTCAACTTCTCTGATTAAATCCTTTCGATATATACTCGCCCCCTATCTCCATCTACGGTGATAATATCCCCAGTCTTTATCACCTTAGTGCCTCTCTTTACATTTACAACCGCAGGGATACCATACTCTCTAGCCACCACGGAACTATGGGAAAGAGGTCCTCCTATATCGGATACTATCGCTTTAGCAATAGCGAAAAGAGGGGTCCATCCTGCGTCTGTCGCAGGAGTGATCAATATCTCCCCCTCCCTAAGCTCTGAAGCTTTGATAGGATCCAGAATAACTCTAGCTCTACCGGTAGCTTTGCCGAAGCTACTTCCCAATCCCTCCAAGATTCCTTCCTCTTCCTCTACTTCGATCTCGCTCGAAGTGGGATCATACTTGCCTATGATGACATCAGGAGGGGGAGGAAGATTTAGATTATATTCATACTCTTTCCTTCTCTCCTCTATCTCGGCTATAATCCCATCCATCTGAAGATCATTTTTCAATAGCTCTATAATCTCCTCATAGCTTAAGAAGAATATATCCTCAACCCTATCTATCACCTCCTTTTGAACTAATCTCCTCCCTATCTCCAATACCATCGATCTTACTGGCTCTATACATAAGACCAGGTAGAATCTGGTATATTCTCGCAAGCGGGCATATCTTTGCGTTTCTCTCAAGATGATATCGAATATCTTTCTTTTTATCCAAGGGAGTTTTTTCCTCAGTTTTCTAGTTGTTTTTATCCTCTCTTCTCTTTGTCTCCTCTCAAAATTTAAGGGATCGGCCTCTTCCTTAGAGTATAGGTAATTTCTCAAGATAGCGAAGATGAAGCCAGGATCCTCTCGCCACCGAGGGTTCATTAATTCCATCTCGGCAATAGCCCTATGTCCATATTCGTTCAAAAAACCTCTACACTTCTTAAGAAATTTAATTCCCTCCTCCGACTTCTCAAGGGAGGGAATTATATCTTTATCATTTCCACTGAGGATAATATCCATAACTTTATAGGATCTCATCGCCTCTCTGGATAACTTCCAAAGCTCTATAGCTGGTTGGGCGCTCTTTAAGTCGGAGAGACCAGTTATTAATTTATTATGAAGAGTTCCCTCCTCATTATGTCCCCATCTCTCCGTTATAACACTCAATATCCCATAGAAAATAACGGAATTTGAGGCGCAAGAGAGCATTACCCTCCCAATATCGGTAATTATCTGCATGAGCCGATCCATCATATCTAAAAGAGCAATAGGCGGTAACTGACTAAGATCTAGTTTGAACTTTCGAAGCTCTTCTTTTAGGCAAGGGGCGATCATCTGAGCTTTATTAGGCAAGTTTATCGCCATATAGATCAATCTGGGAATGGTCAGAGGCAGTCTGCAGAGGAATCCTAGCCTAGAGGATATCTTAACAGGAAAATCTATATCTTTAGGAACTGGTCCTCCACCTATCTTGAGCATAACTTCGGGAGATAGGCCTGGTATTTGACTAAAAACGGACATCACTGCAGTCAGATTTATATATAATCTCCCGTTAATGTTACTGACCAGGGGATCATCCGGCTTTTTTATCCCCATTACCTCGAATCCACGTTTCATATTGGATTCGAAGAGCTTTACGGAAATAAATGACCAACTGAAGGGTGTCATCACTCCAGGCAATGCTTCTCCTACATTGGAGTTAGTCCAGATGGTCCTATCCTCTTCTGCTCCAGAGGTGGATTCTATCTTCTCCTCTTTCTCCTCTATCTTTAATTCATCGTCGGTATCTCTCTCTTCAGCGACCTTCAGAGTAGTTATCGGCCTTGCTTGTAAGATATAGAACTCGCCATCGTAATATCCCCATTCTATATCCAAAGGAGTACCATAGTATTCCTCCACCTCTGTTGCCAATTGAGCTAACCATAGTATCTCTATATTCGCCAGAGCCTGCTTCTTCCTTTTATTTCGAGGAACTCCAACGTTTAAGATATCCCCTCTGCTCACTCCTACAGTCATTACTTCCTTGGAGTTCACGAGTTTACTCTTGATCCTCATCCTCTTCTTATCGAGGATGTAATTATCTGGAGTGACCTTTCCTGAGACTATCGCCTCTCCCAATCCCCAACTAGCATCGATCACTATCTCATCTAATCTGTTATTGAGCGGATTAGCGGTAAAGATCACCCCTGAAACTTCGGAAGGTATCATCTGTTGAACTACGACCGCAGATAGCATTTTCAGATGATCGAGGTTGTGTTTGTATCTATAAGCTATAGCTCTCTCCGTCCAAAGGGAAGCCCAACATCTCTTAACGCTTAGGAGCAATTCCTCTTCTCCCCAGACGTTAAGGAAGGTATCATATTGACCAGCGAAGGAGGCTTGAGAAAGATCCTCAACTGAAGAGGAAGAACGAACTACAACCAGGACCTTATCTTCAGTGTTCGTCTCAAGTTCTCGATAAGCTGAGCGGATCGCTTCTTTTATCTCCAAGGGGAGACTATTGCTTACTATCAGCTCCCTTATTCTTTCCGCCTTATCCCTTAAATTATCAACCTCTTCAAAGTCGCATTCTTTAAGGATGAACTCTAACCCGAGGGAGATTTTGACACTCTGAATGAAGTGTTGATAAGCCAGAACGGTTATACAAAAACCGGGAGGAATCGGGAAGTTGGCTTTTGTCATCTCGCCCAAATTAGCTCCTTTGCTCCCGACTAAATTAATATCCCCTCTATCTACTTCTTGCAATTTTAGAACATATTTCCGCATAATTGCCCTATGATTTAGAGATATCCTTATTAGGTTCAAACTTTCCCTCTATTAAATATCCTATGAGATCGTTAAGGATGAAGGTCGCCGCGGGATCATTGCCGAATTTATTAGCCAAGCGGAAAGTGGTGATCAACCCTTTCCCTTTACCACAGCGAAATTGGGCTAATAAAGCCGCTGGAGAGAGTATCCATCCTATAAATAATCCTGCTAGAACATCTTCCGTCCGCTCCTCATAACCGGTGATAACATAGTTGGGGGTAATCTCGGAGAAGAGAAAATCTAGCGGATTAGTAACTGGTAGGTGCTGGAGTATCTTATCCTGGTGTAACCAGTTGAAATTGCTAGCCCAATCTCCGGACCAAAGGCTATTTTGGCGACTCTCCACCGAGATCGATATCCCTTCATCCTCTGCTATAGAGTGATCAGCTAAAAATAGAACTCTCCCTCCTTGACGACAGAACTCCTCGATCTCCTTATCCCAATGGGAAGTTATAGCACAGGAGACATTCTTATTCAACTGATCAGCCAGAGGATATTTAGCTAAGAGTAGCTTATCTGCCAGACCCGGATCGGAGGTGTATAGGGTAGCTCGCGAGGAAGCTCGATTATAGCCATGGGGAAATATGTAAAGATCCCAATAGTTACTAACTATTATAACCCCCGAGGCATCTCGAACCATAACTTGCAATCTGGTTCTCGTAGGCTTTTCAACCTCGGGGATCGGAAAAGATATCTGACCGATATGACTTAAGGTATAGCGAGGAATCTCGACCTCAATCGCTCCTCCCTTCAACTCGAGATTATTCAGCTTCCATTCCCAAGCAGTCTCCTCAAAAGAGGATGGAGAGAAGCGAGAGAGCAATACTTCCGCGGTGAATTGCTCTCTCGACCAGAGATTAGTTCTATATCCATCGAGTAGGATAACATCTGGAGAGTTGACTATAGATATATCCTCGAAGAATTCTTTAGGATTACGGCAGAAATCCAAGAGTCCGTTACATTCCCACTGAAGATCGGTGAATTCGGTTATCACATATCCGCTTATCTCTGGTCTCTTTCTCATCTCCTCGATCTCATACTTCAAGGCGTTAAATTGGGCCCTCTGGGAAGCTTTAGCGAATTCCTCATAGGAGCCGAATACATCGTCTAAGTGCCACTGGGAGAATCTCTCCTCCACCCCTTGAGGGCGGATATTTCCATAATCCCTATTCATCCACCAGGGATCCCCTCCATAAACTTCCCTTAATTTTGCCAGATCGGGTAATCCCCAGTTGCCGAACTCTGAGACCATCAGAGGTTCTTTACCAGTGCGATACGCATCTTGATAAGGGCTAAAAACCCAAGAGGGAGAATTCGCATAATCCTCGACCCAAGCCGAAAATTTGTGATGATGATCGGGGATGGAATAGTAGATGTGAAAATCGGCGATATCAGTTTTGATATGAAAATTTCCGCCACACGCGGAATTATCGACGATCAAGCGAGTGGAATCCTTCTCCTTAGCATAATCGTATATCTCCTTGAGCCAACGACGATGCTCCTCCTGATGAGGAAGATTCAATCCCCAGCCCTCATTTATCAGACTATAGATGATGAGGCTGGGATGGTTATAATCTCGCTCGATCATCTCAGTTAAGGTCTTTTTAGCTCTCTCCTTAGCTTTCTCGGAGAGGAGGTTCCAATTGGGTATCTCCTCCCAGGTTAGAAGTCCTATCGAATCAGCCCATTCTAGGTAACGAGGATCAGGTATCTTAATATGACAGCGAAGCAGGTTTAATCCCATACGCTTAGCCTTTATGAATTGATCGTGCAGATACTCGTCTGAAGGAGGGTTATACATCGTCCCTGGGTAGAAATCCTGATCTAATGCTCCTATAATATAGATAGGAGTTCCATTAAGATATATTCGTCCCTCCTTAGCTTCTATCTTCCTAAAACCGAAGTTGGTGGTAATTATATCTATCTCTTTCTCCCCCTCTGTCAGATGGACGGAAGCTTGATAGAGGGCAGGATCATCAAGTTGCCATAGGTTTAAGGAGTCCACCTTTATAGTAGTCTGATAGCTGTTCTCATCAGCATTTACCGGGATCATCTTCTCCCATATCCTATCCCCTGCGGGGGAGATTACTCTAAATAGGAGGGATAAATTACTCGTCTCCTCTGGGATATGAGCTAGTTCTGTTTTAAGTTCAGCTTGCCTCTCATCTACATAGGGAGTAACATGTAACTTAGTAAAATAGGTTGCGGGAACTATCTCAAGATGGACACTTTGCCAGATTCCGCTTATATTTCCATACCAATTGGGTTCACCATTCTGCTTACCGTGAGGTATCTCAGTAGCTGGATAATCCGGAAAGCGATTCTTATCATTGTCGGGATCGATAACCTTGACAGTTATAGTATTATATCCCTTCTGAAGAGCTTGCTGGACTTCAAATTGGAAGGGAGTGTATCCCCCCTCATGTCCACCTACATAGATGTTATTAACCCAAACTTCAGCTATGTAATCGACTGCCCCGAAGTGGAGCAAAACTCTTTCCTCTGAGGAGAGATCATATTGAAATTCAATCTCCTTTTGATACCAAGCAGTTCCATAATATTCACGTAGCTCTGGAAATTGAGCTTGCCAACAACTAGGAACGGCGATCTTATTCATCTCTTGAGGAAGAGATTCTACGGATAGATCGTCATCTTCATCGGTTATAAACTTCCACCAGCCATCTAAATCGATCTTCTCTCTAAGCATATAATCACTCCTTCCTTTTAAGATAAGAGATAATATACTCCATATAAAATATTACTTTTATAGTGATTATATCATCTTTTACCCGATGTGTCAATGTATTTATCAAATATTATAAAAGGCAACACCTAAATTATATTCATTGTGAAGATTTGCTTATGCTGATTCGAACATAATTCTGATAATTAAGTAGTTTCAGGAAAGTATCTCGCTAGCTTCAATTATATTCCTCTGGTCGCTCAAAAATAATGGGAAAATATTTTTCGTGGTTGCTAAGTGAGTAATTGGTTATTCTTATTATTTCCCCCTTCCTTGACGGGAGGGTGATTCAAAACAAACTTTCTTGAAACTACTTAAGAGCTCGATCCCTCATATAAAAACTCCAGAAATATCGCAGAAATCTCCTTGACAACTTGCTAAGCATAAGCTATAATTTAGCTAAGAAAATAAAATATCTTTTATACTGAATTGGTGTGAAAACCTCTACCCTTGTGGTAGAGGATGAAACACCTAAAGGATTAGAGATGCTATTAAGTTACAAGTATAGAATATATCCTAATAAGAAACAGAAGAAAAGATTTGAAGAGATTTTAGAGACTTGTCGTATCCTCTATAACAATGCTCTTGCGGAAAGAAAAGAAGCTTATGAGAGAAATAAAGCTTCTCTTACTTGTTATGAGCAGATAATGAGATTAACTCAGAAGAGAAAAGGTGATAACTATCTTAAAAGGGTTCATTCCCAGGTATTACAAGATGTGCTTAGGAGACTAGATAAGGCTTTTCAGAATTTCTTCAGGAGAGTCAAAAATGGAGAGGATCCTGGTTATCCCAAGTTTAAATGTAAAACAGGTAAGAGACAATATAGAAGTTTTACCTATCCCCAGAGTGGTTATAAGATTAAAGATAACAGACTTCATCTCTCCAAGATAGGCGATATAAAGATAAAACTGCATAGACCAATCGAGGGGGAGGTAAAGACCTTAACTATAAAGCGGGATAGAGTAGGAGATTGGTTTGCTATCTTCTCAGTTGATATAGGAGAAGCACCTGAGAAAGTCGAGATTAAATCTGAAATAGGGGTGGATGTAGGACTCGCCTCTCTATTCACCCTTAGCAATGGTGATAAGATAGATCATAGAGAATATCTAAGGCAAAGCGAGAAGAAACTTGCGAAATATCAAAGGCGACTCTCCAGAAAGAAGAGGGGAAGTAAAAATAGAGCTAAAGGGAGGATAAAAGTAGCCAAACTTCATAGAAAAATTTCCCGGCAACGGGAGGACTATCTTCATAAAGAAAGCAAAAAGCTAGTAGATAATTATGATAAGATAGTCTTTGAGAATTTGAATATCAAGGGAATGGTAAAGAATCACCACTTAGCCAAGAGCATAATGGATGCCGGATGGGGGAAGCTGATACAATTTACCACATACAAGGCTTCAAGGGCTGGTAAGTGGGTAGAATTGGTAGCTCCTCATAATACATCTCAGATATGCTCTAACTGTGGTGAGAAAGTGGAGAAGAGCTTAGCTCAAAGAACTCATAGATGTCCGTTTTGTGGATTTGAAGCAGATAGGGATCATAATGCTGCCCTTAATATTTTAGATAGAAGCACCTTCGGAACGAGGGATAGGGCCTGTGGAGATTCTCAATAGAGAATCGAGGAAGCAGGAAGCCCCTACCCTTGTGGTAGGGGTAGTTCACTCAAAAGCGACGATATTGTATGCCAAGGGAGGGAGAAAGGTGAGAGGAACAACTCATAGAACGGGGAAGATAGAAGCTATTTCTCTAGGAGAAGCTTTGATAGATTTTGTCTCAACTAAGTCGGGGGTAGCTCTTCGAGATGCGCCAGGCTTTAAGAGGGCAGCAGGAGGAGCGCCCGCGAATGTAGCAGTAGGACTGTCCCGCTTGGGAGTCAAGACTGGTTTTATAGGCAAGGTGGGAGGTGACGAGTTTGGATATTTCTTGGCTCAAACCTTGGAGAGGAATAGAGTTGACATATCCCAGCTTCATTATGAAACCAAGGCTAAGACCACCTTAGCTTTCGTGTCTCTTAAGGAGGAGGGAGAAAGATCTTTTATGTTCTACCGTGATCCTGGGGCTGATATGCTTCTCTCTCCTCAGGAAATAGACGAGAATTATATTCATCAAGCCAATATCTTCCACTATGGCTCGATAACTTTGATATCTGAACCTAGTCGCTCGGCAACTCTTCTCGCCGCGAAGAGGTCTTCGGAGGGTGGATTGTTAGTATCGTATGATCCTAATCTACGCGTTAATCTGTGGGATAGTATTGAACACGCTAAGGCTGAGATCAAAGATGGTTTAAACTACGCGAATCTGGTGAAGGTCAGCGAGGAGGAATTGGAGTTCATAACGGGAATAAAGGATTTGAAAGAGGGAAGCGCTCAGTTGCTCGAAGGGGTAACAAAACTGGTGATAGTAACCAGGGGTAAGGAAGGTTGTTTCTACAACAATGGGAAATGCAACGGCTATGTAAAGGGATTTTCCGTGAAGACAGTCGATACGACCGGGGCTGGAGATGGGTTCGTGGCTGGATTATTGACCGAACTTCTGAGGACAAGCGATCACATCTCCGAGCTTAGGGAAGAAGAATTGAGGGATATCTGCCGATATGCCAATGCAGTAGGGGCTTTAACGACTCTTAAAAGGGGTGCTATCCCTAGTCTGCCTACTAAGAGGAAGGTTGAGAGATGGCTGAAGGAAAGTTAGAAAAAGGAGAGAGGTATATGTCCGATAGCTTGATAATAAGGAATGGACGCATTGTTACTGATAAAGAGGTAATAGAAAATGGAATATTAGTTATAGAGGGCGGGAAGATCAAGGCTATCTTCGCTAAAGGAGACAAGCCTATCCCTAAGAGTGCGGATGTTATCGAGGCAGAGGGGCAGATAGTAGCCCCCGGACTCTTGGATATACATATGCACGGTTTAGCGGGCAATAGAGTTATGGAGGGGAATGCAGATTCAATTATAGCCATTGCCGAGAAAGAAGTTGAGTATGGGGTTACCTCTTTTCTTCCTAACGCGGTAACTGCCTCCGCTGAGAGTATAGACGAAGCTATAGAGGCAGTGTTAGAGGCGAAGAAGAGGGAGAATAAGGGAGCAGAGATACTAGGCATTCGTTTAGAAGGGCCGTATCTGAATAAGATCCGCAAGGGTGCTCAACCGGAAAACTTCATCCGTCCTGCTGATCGGACAGAATTTGAGGGATGGGTGAAGAAAGCCGAAGGCGAGTTGAAGATGATAGACCTTGCTCCCGAGGTAGAGGGAAATCTCACTCTTCTCTCTCGAGCTAAAGAACTAGGAATATTCGTCTCAATAGGACATTCTAATGCCTCTTATGAAGAGGTAGTTGAGGCGATAGAAGCAGGGGCTACCCATATCACCCACCTCTTCAATGGAATGGTCCCCTTCCATCATCGTTCGCCAGGAGTTATCGGAGCCGCTCTAACGCGCTATGAGCTAAAAGCAGAGCTGATCGCAGATGGAGTGCATGTTCATAAGGCGGCGCTTAAGTTGGCAATAAAGGCTAAAGGTAGCGATGGTATTATACTTATAACAGATGCGATGGAGGCGACTGGATTTGAAGATGGGGTTTATAATTTAGGAGGACAGAAGGTCATAATTAAAGATGGCGGTGCTCGCCTAGAGGATGGAACTCTGGCGGGAAGTCTGATGACTATGAATCGAGCGGTCAAAAATGTCGTTGAATGGCTAGGTATCCCTCTGGTCGAGGCTTTCAAGATGGCTTCCTTAAATGCCGCATATAGTATCGGGATTGCAAAAGATAAGGGGAGTTTAGAGATAGGCAAGGACGCAGATATAGCGATCTTCGACGACGAGTTGGAAGTTCAAGCTACTCTGGTTAGAGGGGCGATCAAGTGGGTTAATCCTGAGACGATCATTGATATTAATTAGGAGGTAAACATCTATGGATAATTCTCCCGAAACGAGTAGGACCTATTTAATAGCTAGGATGGCTCTGTTTGTGGCTTTGACTACTGTTGCTACCTTAGTTATCAGGATACCTATCCCGGCAACTAAAGGTTATTTCAACCTGGGAGATTCTTTAATATTCACCTCAGCCTTGCTCTTTGGAGCAAATATGGGAGCTGTGGCGGGAGGATTAGGATCCGCTTTAGCAGATATTCTGGGGGGATATTCTTATTGGGCACCCCTTACCTTAGTTATCAAAGGAATCGAGGGCTATGTTGTGGGAAGAATAGCCAGAGGCGGAGGGACTACCAGGGAATTTCGAATAACTTCCCTAACGATACTAGGAGTGTTAACAGGGGGAATATGTATGGTTTTAGGGTATTTCATCTCCGAGATCATCCTCTATGGTTTGGGGGCGGCTCTGGCTGAGCTAATTCCCAATGTCTTTCAAGCCGTTGGAGGGTTGGCAATTGCTCTTCCCCTCACTATTGCCTTGCGTAAAGCAGGAATTGGAGTTCGCTCTTAAACCTCTCTTTCAGCTAGACGAAAGATATTTGCTAGAACTAAAGAGGCTTGACTTGCTAAACCAGCTACGAGGTTGAGATCCTCGAGGTCGAATAACTCCGCATCTGTCCTATCCACAACCTGTAAGACTCCTAGAATAGCTTTTTCGGTTAGAAG
>CAZSTA010000015.1:0-28004 GCA_964609495.1 uncultured bacterium
CTACCTCATCGGGGAAGTGAACTGCCACCGAGATAGCGGTATTTAATCCGCTGAAGTCAACTCCACTCAATTCCCTCACATAATCAAGAGCCGAGGAGACATCAGCTATCCCTACCAAGTTACCACCTAGCTCTAAAGCTTTGGACTTTATCTGCGTTGTTAGATCGATATCAGTATATATCTTCATAATCCTTCCTGTTATTCCCCCCTCTCCCTGGCCCTCTCCCACGAGGGGAGAGGGAACGTAATCGAGAGAAGTTTGTGGATAATGATTTATAGATTATGCTCCATAATATACTCCTGATTTATCATCTCGATAAATCGGCTTGCCTGTCCTTTGGAAGAAGAGAATCCATAATATCACCACCTTAGGGCATACTTCACCATGATTGAATCTAGAGATATTTATTTCCAGCACTAGAAAGAGTAAGAATAATGAGCGAGAAAAATTAGCACTTTAATAATGTTTTAAAGATATAATCTAAAAATTTCTGTTTTTCTTCTTCTATAGTTAAAATTTCGGTTAGATTAAAGTACTCTCTTATTGTTTTATCGGATTTTACTCTTGCTTCAACCTCTGAAGTTATACAACTTGCAGCTAAGACTGTTATCACATTGGCATTTTGTCGGATTGCTTCTTCAAAAGATTTTTTAGCCGCTCCATAACGTTCTAGTGCTCCTGCTGGATCAGTGCCTCCCTTCACTTCAATCACCGCAATAGTGGATCCATCTTTATCAATTAGAGATACATCAGGTTCACTTGAAAACAAAATAGATTTCTTGTTTTTTAGCATAAAACCTCTGAACTCACTAACTCTACCAAGTTGTCCTGAGCTGTCTTCTTGATCAAACTTCTCAACTCCAGAATGAAAGTCTCTCAAAAGGAAAGCAGTTAATTGGGATAAATCGATAGCTTCTCTAATTAATATTTTCTGAACAAATTTTTCTGCTTCATCTCCTATCGCATTTCTCCAGGAACCATCAATCTGAGCCCCAGTTGAGGCGAAAAGTAACCCTTTAATATGTTCATTATTAAATCCTTCCAAAGCACTTTCAATAATTAAAGAGATATGTTCATTAAACAACTTCGATAAAGCAAGTGCTTGAGTTTCGCTCATATCTTTTACACTCTCACCCTCAAATCTAGTAGGGCTTATTCCTACAAGATAACTAACTGACTTTTGCGATAGAGCCGCAACGTTTCTATAATAAGCTACCAACACAGGATGTTCTCTCAATAATCTCGGATGAGAAAAAACTTGTATAAAACTTAGACTACTCCACTCTATTCGTTCAAAGGCATCTTTAGTAATTCCCCATTTATTATATCTTTCCCAATCATATTCCTCTGATATAGGTATCAATCGCCGAATGATCTCAGGAAATTCGTAAGTATGATATTCATTCAATTTTCTATAGAAGAATGTTGATCTTAATCTGTAATTAATTCTATGAGCTTCAGCTAAAAGTTCTTTTCGTTCTTCTTTTGTCATTCTATTTCTCCCAGTAATATACGCATTTTCGTAATTCCTCTCTACCATAAGCACCCATTTGCTGGCTACTATTACCTTTCCCACCCGGGAGTTTGTATATCTTTTTGATCTTCAGATCTGCCTCTCTGGCAAATTCCGATAAAATTAAATTTACCGGAATAGTTTCTCCCGCATATCTAACATTATCATTTACGTAATAAATTCTACCGCCTCTCTTTAACAATCGAGCCATTTCAAAAATAACAAAAGAATGTTCGTAAAAGTAGTTTTTTACCATTCGGTAGATTCCAGGGTTGTTGAGTTTCCTTTGCTCTTTATACTGCCCCAGTATTGTAAGAACCTCTTGTAGGGCTTTATTTGATTTAAACGCCTCTTCGGCATCTTTAAATAAATCTAATTGGTCATTTTTCTTATAGATATCCTTTAAAAAGTCTATCTTATCCTTATTTTCAACAGTACACGAAAGTAAGCTCTGTCTCAATCTCTTAATCCCCTCTTCCCCAATTCCAAGAAACACTAACTCCAAGGCGTAAGTTCTTGTATAGTCATAGCGGTTGCAATAAGGTGGAGAAGAAATTATCAGATCAAACGATTCCTCTTCTAGTGATGGTAATATCTCAAGACAAGAGCCAGTCTTAAGTTCTATCTTCGCATTACTGTTTCTAGAAAAGAGTAAAACATTACTAATATCTGATACAATCTGATTTAATTTACCCAAAAGGGCCTCTTCAAAGGAATATATTTTACCTTTGTTAAACTTAGTTTTGCCTTTTTTGGCTCGATAGTCCCACCTAAGATACTGACCATCTTTTCGAGTATAACTAATTTCTTCAAGAATGCAAAAACAAGAGAATCTTAAAATTTGTTTGATATTTTCATCTTCGACTTCTTCATTGATATATTTGAGAAATGCATTAAGTTTATGCTCTGCCTCTTCGGAAAACGCTTCATTAGTGATCGTAATATGTTTAAAACTTGTTTCCTCATCAATCGGTAGTTTTATGAAATCAATCTTTTCTATTTTACTGATAGTTTCTAGGAGAGCATCTAGTTTCGCATTATCTATAGCTTTTCTTGATTTCAAAATAAAATCTCCTATGGAGAGTAATTCAACTCCAAGAGAATCAAATCCCATTTCGCTTGCAGAAAATAAAGTGGTCCCGGAACCTGAAAAGGGATCTAATATTCGGCCAGAATCTTTAGGATAGTCCCGAATAAACATTTTAACCATTTGAGAAGAAAATCCTTCTCTAAAGGAGAACCAATTGTAAAATGGAATATCTTTATTTGCTTGAAAGCTAACAAGTTTTCGATTCAATGATGGATTTACTTCGATAAGCTCTTTATACTTATTTTCTAAATTTTCTCTATGTACTCTACTTACCTTTGTCATATTATCACCTCATAAATAAGTAGGTTTCATCGCCTCACATATCTCTATTTTCCGCCCCTTAAACCGAAACTTTAATCCGACTTTTTCTTATTATTATATAGCAACTGGGGAAAAAGTCAAGTAGTTATTTGACTGGATGGATTTTTAAGGAGATATGGTGAAACTTCGATTATTTTATCGACAAATACGATCTCTTATGGTATAATATGGCTATGAGGTCATCAAGAGTATGTTTGAGGAAGAATTTATATTAAATCAAGGAGGGAGTAAGATGTCAATCAGAAGGATCTCAAAACTTCTCATAGCTCTATCGTTGTTGATCATAGCGATTGTGATCACAACTAGCTGCTCAGTTCAAGTCAAGGAAGAACCTATAGAACCTATAAAAATTAAGATTGCTGATTTTTACGTTGATATATGGGTAAATAGAGGCGAAGGCTCAACCTACTATGTTGGAGAGAGCATAAAGATAAACTTCCGCGCGAGTAAAGATGCCTATGTTACTATCTATGATTATGATACGGCTGGATACGTTCGTCAGATCTTCCCCAACTGGTATCATAAGAGCAATTTTGTTCAAGCCCACAGGGTATATTCTATCCCTGGAGCAGGATATACTCTTGAAATAGACGGACCTGCAGGTCGAGAGGAACTTCGCATTGTCGCTGTCCTGAGCCGCTCTTCAGCTTTCATTGATTATGGTTTCTCTGCTAGTAAGGTATATCCTAGAGTTAGTTCCTCTCATTCGGGTTTCAGTTCCAGCCTTCGGGTCAGGTTGAGCTCGGTTCCCAACGAAGAGTGGGCTGAAGATACAACCCATTTCTATATCTCTTATTAATCAAGATAGATATACCTCACCTCTCTGCTCCCTTCTCCTCTCCGGAGGGGGACTAGGGGTGAGGTTCAGTTTATCTTAAACGAGCGCCCAACCTCTCCTCCAACTCCTTCAAGATCGCCTGGTGAACCTCGTCTATCTCCTCATCTTTTAAGGTTCTATCGCTAGCTCGATAAGTGAGCGAGAAAGCCAAGCTCTTGTATCCTGAAGGGACTTGCTCTCCTTGATACACATCAAATAGCCTCAGCCCCTCCAAGATATCGCCTGCGGAGTTAGCTATCGACTTCTCAACTTGCTCGGCAGTTACCGAAAGCGGGACTAAGAGAGCCATATCTCTGCTAACTTTGGGATATCTGGAGAGAGCTTGGAACTCCTTCTCCTCAGATGCGCAGGAGAGGATGATTTCCGCATTCAACTCGAATACATAAACCCCAGTTGGAAGCTCATAAGCCTCCGCTACTTCAGGATGCAACTCGCCCAAGAAACCTAGAACTTCATCTCCAACCTTTACTTCCGCTGAGTGTCCGGGATGAAGGGGCCTGCGATTCGAGGGATGAAAGGTGTATCCCTCCACTCCCAATCCATTCAATAGCGTCTCGATTATCCCCTTCACCGAGAAGAAATCTATCGGAGATAGCTTTCTATCCCAGAGTCCGCTCTGCTCCATCCCTACCAAAGAGGCACCTATATTGTAATGTTCTTCAGGTATATCATCACCCTGAGCGAGGAAGACTTTCCCTATCTCAAAGATGGGGATATCGTTTATCTCCTGGCGAAGATTAAAGGATACTACATCTAAGAGGGGAGGAATAAGGCTGGTGCGAAGGATGTTGAACTCTTCCCTCATTGGATTCTGAATACCCTTAGCCCGACGCCACTCATCATCTTCTGCTAAACGGAGTTTACCGAAGACAGAAGGATTGGTGAAGCTATAGGAATTAACCTCGGTCATTCCACAAGATACGAGTATATTCCTCGTCTTTCTACGCAACTCCTGCCACCTAGTTCTTCTAGCAGGGGGGAAGTCTCCTCTCAGCAGAGTAGTGCCTATCCGATCGTATCCATAAGCCCTGGCTACCTCCTCTATCAAATCAGCCTCTATCTTTACATCTCCCCTGAAAGTAGGAACGGTGACTTTTAAAACCTCTTGATCCTCCTCCACCTCGAAGTTAAGATCTCGTAAGTAACCTATTATCTCTTCTTTTGACAGATTTGTGTCTAATAGAGCGTTAGCTCTCTCTGGACGAAGAAGGACGATAGACGGCTCGAACTCGCATATCCTCTCATCTATCACTCCGGCCAAGATCGAACCTCCCGCGGTTTCCTTGATCAACTGAGCGACCCTATTCAAAGCTCTGACCACTCCTCTGGGATCGATCCCCCACTCGAAACGACGAGCCGCTTCGGAAGGCAGGGATAATCTTCTCTCAGTGCGGCGAATGCTGATAGGATTGAAATAAGCCGCCTCTAAGAAGACATCTTCGGTATCTTCTTTTATCTCCGTATCCAAGCCTCCCATCACTCCTGCCAGTGCTATAGCTCTCTCCGGGTCAGCGATGACCAACACCTCAGAATCAAGCTCTCTATCCACCCCATCTAGAGTGATCAGCCTCTCACCAGGCAATGCTCTTCTCACGATGATCCTTCTCTCACGCAAAGTGTTATAATCGAAGGCATGAATAGGCTGTCCCATCTCCATCATCACATAGTTAGTGCAATCCACCACATTATTGATTGGTCTGATTCCAACAGATCTAAGTCGCTGTCTCATCCATAGAGGAGAGGGACCTATCGTTACTCCCTTGATTATCCTCCCTGTATAACGGGGACATAGCTCATAATCCTCGATCGTCACCGAAGATAAATTATGTATCGATTCCCCTTCCTCCAGGATCTCGATCTTCGGCAGTCTCAATTCACCCTTCGTTATCGCTCGGACCTCCCTAGCTACCCCGATTATGCTTAGACAATGAGCGAAATTAGATTTAAGATCGAAATCGAACACCTCATCATATAGCTTTGCCGACTCCTTAATATCTGCGCCTATCTCATAATCTCGAGGAAGGATAAGTATCCCGCTCTCATCCTCTCCTTCCAATCCCAATTCCACTCCCGAGCAGAGCATCCCCTCGGAAGTGACTCCCTTTACATCCGCTCTCTTGATAGTCCTTCCGATTGGAAGCTCAGCCCCGTTTAAGGCAACCGGGACTTTGTCCCCTTCCCTTATATTCTTAGCTCCACATACTATCTGGTGAAGAGAGCCAGTATTCACCTCACAGAGATAGAGGTTGGGGTCATTAGGATGAATATCTATCCTCTCGATCTGTCCCACTACTACCCTATCTATCCCTTCCCCCAGAATATCTATAGCATCGAGCTCTAACCCAGCCATAGTCAAAGCCTCACCCAATTCCTTAATGGGTATGGTTAGATCGACATAATCTCTAAGCCAATTGCAAGAAACAAGCATAGAAAAAACCTCCTTGTTAAAAAGTTCCTTTATACCCGATTAGTATCAGAACTGCTCGATGAACCTGAGATCGTTATCCACAAAGAGCCTGATGTTATCTATGCCATAGCGAAGCATAGCGACCCTCTCCAGTCCCACCCCAAAGGCGAAACCGGTATATCTCTCCGAATCGTAGCCTACATTCTCTAAAACCCTAGGGTGAACCATACCAGATCCGGCGATCTCTATCCATCCGCTATATTTACAGACGCGACATCCCTTCCCTCCACAGACCATACAATCCATATCAACATCTGCCCCCGGCTCAACGAAGGGATAGTAGCTGGGACGGAAACGCATCTTCCTCTTCCGACCAAACATCTGCCGAGTGAACTCGGTCACCACTCCCTTTAGATCGGCAAAGGTTATCCCCTCATCAACCGCAAGACCCTCAATATGATTGAGCATAAAGAGATGAGTAACATCCACCGCCTCGTAACGATAGCACTTACCCGGACAGATCATCCTAACAGGCGGTTTCATCTTCTCCATAGTTCTCACCTGAACTGGGGAGGTATGAGTTCTCAACAAGAGACCCCCGTCTAAATACATCGTATCCCACATATCGCGGGCAGGATGATCCTTCGGGATATTCAAAGCCTCGAAGTTGTAATAATCGTTCTCTACCTCTGGTCCCTCGGCGATGGAGAAGCCCATCCCCAAGAAGATATCCTCTATCTCCTCTAGCACCTGAGTCAGGATATTTAATTTACCCAAGCGCGGTCTTCTCCCAGGGAGAGTTACATCGATCTTCTCCTCGCCCAATCTCACCTCCCGCTCTTGCCTCCTCAATTCCTCTCTTCTCTTCTCCAATAATCCCTGTATCTCCTCTTTGACATCATTTGCTAGCTTTCCTACCACCGGCCTTTCGTCAGGGGAGAGTTTTCCTAAACCTCTCAGAAGCTGAGTTATCTCTCCCTTTTTTCCTAGATAGTGAATTCGCAATCTCTCTAAAGCGTTTGAATCTCCAGCTTGCTCTATTCTCTCCCTCGCTCGCTCTCGAATCCCAACGAGTTGTTCCTTCATAATAGGGCTATACCTCCTCTCTGTAAAATAAAAATCCCATATCTCCCTTAGAGGCGAGAGATATGGGACTCACGCGGTACCACTCTAATTGATCGAATTTATCCTGATAATAATTCGATCATCTCAATAGATATACCTATCAGCATATCTTCTCAAATAACGGCGAGAATCACCCGACTTCAACCTACTATCCCCTATGATCTAGGAGAATTCAGCTGGCAGCTCCACAGGGAACTTCGATCGCTCTTATCTTGAGAGTGCTTCCAGCCTAGACACTCTCTCTCTTGTAAAGGAAACTTCTTAACCTTAGTTCCCTTATAAGATGGGGGGCGATCTACTTTCCTCCTTCTCAGCTTTTAAGCAATATTCGGATCTTTGGTTATATTATACAACAATTCCGCTGATTTGTCAAGGGATATTTTGAAAGGGGAAGATACCTCATCTCTTATCTTCAATTTTTCTCTTCGATTGCTCTACTCGATTCCAGAGCAGTCAATAGATTGGCTCCCTCTTCAGCACTGATCGTCCCATCCTGAATCACCTCTAATATCCTCATTTTTTCCTCGTCTATATGATCGTTCCCTTTATCTGCCCCTAAGAAGCCTAGCGGCCTCATCGGCGTTGATCTTGCCTTGAGCTAGATCATCTAAGATCTGCCTTCTCCTTTTAATCTTCATCCTGCTCAAGAATCTATCTATTACCATAAGATCAACCTTAGAACCGAGGGTTTCGAATATCTCTTTGGCTTCGTTCATAGCTTCTACCGCCTTATTAAATTCGCTCTTCTCTTTATACATAAGCCCTAGGCTATAATATCCCTTCCCTACCCAATAAGGAGTCTTAACCTCCTTTCCTCTCTCTATGCTCTTTAATATATGGCTTTTCGCCTTATCCCATTCCCCTCGGGAAATATAGACCCTCCCTAATAGACGGGAGTGTTCGGTCTCCCACCCCATATAGGTGAATATATTGATTAAACCTGCCTCTTGAGAGAGGGCGATAGCTCTATCATTGTAATACTTGGCTTTTTTATGATCATCTATCTTAGAATATCCCTCTCCAACCAGGGCGTAGATGAAGGAGAGAAGAGGCTTACTCTCCATCCCCTCAGCCACCTCTAACAACCTCTCATAGCACTCGACCATCTCCTCCCATCTCTCTTGATCCTTACGGATCTTCCCCAATTCCCAATAATATCGAACTAGAAGCAATTTGTAACCCGCCTTCTGAGCGTTATCGAACATCTCATCTAAATACTGGATCGCCTCTTCATAATCTCCTCGGGTATATTTCATATATCCTAAAGCTCCATAAGCTATCGCTGACAAATTCGAATCTCCTATCTTCTCGCTCAACTGTATGCTTTGGAGGATATGCTCAATAGTGCCTTCGCTCCAATCGCCTAAACTCCATTGAGCTACACCTATCGCTAGATGAGATTTTGCCTCCTCAGAGATATCATCGATCTTTTGGGAGAACTCCAGGCTTAGATTAGCGAACTCGATCGCCTTCTTGAAATCGACCTGAGCCATATAGTAGGACATCGCAAAGCTGTTATAGGTCAACGCCAACTCATGATAGTTATCCGTTCCTTCCAAAATAGCAAGAGCTTTTTTGTAAAATTCCCATTCCTTTTCCCGATCTTCCTTATAAATATATAGCCAGCCGAGATGATTATATAAGAGAGCCATCTGGGGAGAATTCGCCTGATCTACTCGCTCAAGTTCCTCCTTATCTTTATTGTAATATTCGATCGCCACCTCATACTTAGCCCTTCTTTCATATATCCAACCTATCATCCTATAGATATGAGCCGCTCTCTCGCCTTGGGGATTATGCTTTAAGACGAATTCATAGTTCTCTAACGCTTTATCGTATTCCCCTCGCGAATGGTAGGCATCACCTAAGCCCATACCGATAGCTATCTTATACTCAATAGTATCCTCCTCAGGAAGCCTGCCTAACCTCTCTTGGGCTTGTTTGTAATAATCAATAGCTGTCTCATTAGCGAATAATTCGAACGATTTTTCTCCTGCCTTTGCGAGATAATAAACTGCCTTCTTCTCATCATTCCCTTCTAAGAAATGATAGGCTAGCTCCTCGACCATCTCCTTGAGCTGATGAGGATATAGCTTCTCTATCGCTTTGCCCACCCGACGGTGAAGGATCGATCTCTTTCGCAAGCTTATATCCTGATAGAGAACCTCCCTTGTCTTGGAATGAATGAAGTTATATATATATGCCTCACAAAATCTCTTCTCCTCAATTAATTGGGAGCGTATCAACCCCTCCAGGATATCCATCAGCTCGTCCTCATCCTCTCCACTTATCTCCTGAAGAACATCGAAGTCGAATTGCTGACCGATCACGGAGGCTAGGGTTAATATATCCAGGGACTTTTCGCCTAATCTATTTATCCTTCTTCTCACTATCCCTTGGATCCCGGCGGGGATTATGAAATCCCTCCTCTCATCTCGTTTCCAAATCCCATCTTCCCGATAGATGATCCTCTCCTCCACACAGGATTTGATCATCTCCTCGATGAAGAAAGGATTCCCTTCCGTCTCTCTATATATCCATCGAACTAGCGTCTCCGATATGTCCTTACTGCCGAGCATATAGCCGATCATCTGCTTGGTCGCCTCTTTGGAGAGTGGCTCGAGAGATATCAAGGAACAATTATCCTCTCTGCATAATTGAGGCACTAACTCGAATAGAGGATGTCCTCTCTGGACCTCCTCGTGGCGATAAGTTCCGCAGATAAGGACATTATCAGTCCTTATATTTCTTAGCAAATAGGGGAGGAAAGAAAAGGTCATCTCATCTGCCCACTGGAGATTTTCAAGACATAAGATCAGGGGTTTAGAGCGGGAGATCTTGGCTAAGAAGCGATAGAGAGCATCGAAGATATGATGCCGTTCTTGTTCAGGAGATAGTTCCTCTCTGGGCTTCAATCCTCGCATAAAGTCCCTTCTCGCTAATTCTGGGACTAGCTTGATCAATTCATTATCTATCCCATCTGTTACCTCGTAATCCACCTGGAGCAAATGGATCATCTCGAAGTAACCCTTTATGATCTCAGCAAAGGGTTGATAGGGGATATACTCTCGTTCGTAGCAGCTTCCCCTGAAGAAGAGAACTTGACGCTGGGAACTGTGGAGATGTAATTCATCCAAGAGTCTCGTCTTTCCCGATCCAGCCTCTCCCTTTATAAGGACCATATTCCCGACTCCCACGAGAGCTTTACCTAATGCTCTCTTCAACGCTAATAACTCACTCTCTCGTCCCACCATCGGGGAGTTAAAGATCAAGTCAGTCTTTATAGGGGAGAGGGATTTATCTATCTCGATTGTGGTCTCAACTCCTATTCCCTCCGCCAACTCGGAAAGATCCTTTAGCACCTCATCCGCTGATTGATATCGATCTATCGGATTCTTCTCCAGAAGTTTGAGGATTATCCTCTCCTCCTTCTCCGATAGTTCACTGTTATATTGACGGGGAGGAGCTGGTTTTTCACTTATATGTTTGTGGATAAGCGTGAGGGGATCTGAGTCCTCAAAAGGAAGTCTTCCGGTCACCATCTCATAGAGGATGACTCCTAAAGAGTAAAGATCGGAACGATAGTCGATATGCTCCCCTCTCCCTCGTTCAGGGGATATGTATTCCGCCGTCCTGATTATCGAGTTCGTCTGAGCCTCCGCGGTCATTACCTCCGCCATTCCGAAGTCCATCACCTTTACCTCTCCCTCATCCGTTATCATTATATTCATCGACTCGAGGTTGCGATGGACTATCCCCTGGGAGTGAATATAGCTTAGAGCTTGGCAGATCTGCATCGCGATCTCAAGCACCTCGGGAGAGGATAGCTTCCCTTCCATAACGGAGATGACCTGCTTCAGCGTCACCCCCTCGATATATTCCATCACGAAGAAGGGAATGCCCTTCTCAATCTCGAAGTCATAGACAGTGACAACATTGGGGTGATCAAGCTTCATTAAAGCTCGAAACTCGCGCCTGAAGTGTTGCCTTCCTCCCTCCACATCGCCCTCTATCTGAAGCATCTTAATCGCTACCGGGCGATTCAACTCTACATCCCGGGCTTTATAGACAATGCCAATATTACCCCCTAACCTTTCCTCGATCCGATAGCGTCCCTTTATCATCTGTCCACCAGTTATATAGAAAGGAGATGAACTGAATTTCTCATAGATTCGTATAGCTTCCAGAACTTCATCAGCAGAGGAGTATCGATCGTTTGGATCCTTCTTAAGAAGCTTAAGGACTATCCTCTCTAAAGGCTCTGGAATATCAGGGTTGATAGTTGTGGGAGGAGTGGGAGTTTGATGGACGTGCCTATAGAGAATCGTAACTGGGTCATCGGCTGTAAATGGCACATAGCCTGTTAGAGCTTCGTAAAGGATAACACCTAGAGAGTAAAGATCACTGCGACCATCCACCTCCTTCCCCTGAGCCTGTTCGGGAGAGAGATAGTAAGCGGTGCCCGTCGTTTCTACCGTCTTGGTGATCTTCGCGGCCCCTATTATCTTGGCAAGACCAAAGTCAGTCAGCTTGATCCGCCAGCTACCATCAGCGGGAACAAGAATATTCTCCGGCTTAAGATCGCGGTGGATAACTCCCTGACTGTGAGCATAGGCTAAGGCATCGAGGATATTTCGAGCGATCTTAATTGCTATCTCCTGGGGTAGAAGGGAAACTTGCTTCTTCATCTCTTTCCTCAGATCGCCTCCTTCAACATACTCCAGGATCAGGTAATAAAGGGATTCACTCTGCTCGAAGTCATAGATGGTGACGATATTGGGATGCGAGAGTCTAGCTATAGAACGAGCTTCCCTTAAGAATCTCTCCTCAGCCTCCTCGTCCATCACCTGAGGAGGTATAACCTTAATAGCTACGGTTCGATTTAGGATCGTATCATAAGCTCTATAGACTACCCCCATCCCTCCTGAGCCAAGTTGACTATCTATTCGATAGCGATCTTTGGAGAGAGAAGTGAGGTTTCCTAATATAGAAGTCCACATTATATATTTCTCCAAGAAGGATACTTAGAATGCATTTATTTGCTCTCCTCGCTCCCTTTTTCCTTGGGCTTAATCTTATATTCGACTATATTGGCGTCTATATCCAGTTGCCCTTTCTTCTTAGCCATCGCGACCCGGTGATGTCCATCGATGACGTAGTATTCGCTCTTCCCTTCCACCTTCAATTTATATACATCGATGGGAGGCAAGACTTTATCGGCATCCATAGCCTTACCTATATTTTTAAATCTCTGAGTAGGTTTTCTCTTCTTATAGAAGAATTTGCTATTCATATCATCTGCTCTACTTACGCTTCCCACGATCTTATTCACGTTTACAGGCTGGACTCCCCTATCTCTTCCAGTTCCAACAAGCTTGAACTTTTTGAGCTCCTCGTCGAAGTCCCTGAGGCCTTGGCTTTCGTGGAACAGCTTATCCTTAACTGATTTTACAAGATCCTTTAATATCCTCGCCATTTCTCTGACCTCCCTCGGGGATAGAAATTAGATGACCAAAAACCAGCCGCTATTTTAAAGGAAACTTTTGCAGGCAACAAAACTCGAGGTTCAAAAGTTTCCTTTACACTCTCCCCTAACCCCTCCCATCTTGGTTTTTGCTGAATTAATAAGGCTATCAAAGAATCTTGTTAATTATCACCCTCCCCTAACCCCCTCCCATCAAGGGAGGGGGGAATAAAGGGCTTTAGTTCAATCTCAGTGTTCCCTCTCCCCTCGTGGGAGAGGGATAGGATGAGGGGGGATTTATATCTTGAACTGACAATCGAAAAACTGATAATAGGAACTTATTTCTTTGAAACTACTTAAAGAATAACTTATGCCATCACATATAGTATAAGGTAAATATGTGAAATTGTCAAGTATCTGAAGGAGCATCTCTCTTACTAGCTTGTTTTTGAACTTTCTAATATATTGTATCATACTTTCATTAAAAGAACGTTTCGGGAAAATTAAGTTCTTATTAAACTATTTGAGAAGCAGATATAAATCCTCGAGAACCAGCTCTAAGAATATATTTTAAATTACAACTCTGTCCATTTCATACTATAATGATATTTGTGATTAATTACGACCGCTCTTCAAGTATCTGGCAAATCAATCCCTTAGCCTGATGACTAAGGTGCTTCCAGCTATATTCTACAAGAGATGTTTACAACCAATCGATTATTGGTTGTAATAGGGAAGGTCTATTGAATTGAGAGGAGAAAAGATCGGTTGGATGAAGAGGAACGAGGTCAAGATCGGTGAAAGATAATATGTGATTTAGAAGGACGTGTTGGTGAATGGGGATTTTTCTTGGCGTGATTATAGCCTTTATTGGGATGCTCTTCTTTGGATCATTCATAAAGGATTTTAGAGAGAGTAGGAGATTATACAGAGAGGGAATTATAACCACCGGAATTATATTTAATAAGGATAGACCTGTCATCATTGATTGGGATAGAAATGTCGGAAGGATTCAGCGAAAATATTATAGAGTGTATTATAAGTTCGATGAAAATGGGTATAAGGATAGGCATGAGGTTTCAGGGGAATTTTGGGATAAAGTCAAGATCGGCGATTCGATAGAGATACGCTATTTGCCCGATGAACCAGATATGAACATGATAGTGGGAGTTCCTCATCATATCCCTATACAATAAGGCAACTTATAGGATAGAAAGGTAAGTAGCAATTTGTTAATCTCGGTCGAAGAACTCGCCCCTCTCCTCTAAGGAGAAGGGGGAGCCCTCCCTCAACATCCCTCCTAACTTCACTTCCTAACGATAAAGTCGAAGACGTTCCTCCTTCTCCTTATCAAAAGAAGAAGTGGATATCCCAACAGATAACAGGCTATAAACTCCCCTATTCCAATACTCAACACAAAGGCCCAATAGGGCGATAATCTCTGAACGAGAGGAAGAAATATATCTGGAGGCTGTAAAATCAGGTGAAGATAAACACTCACCCCTAAGGCGTTCACTATCACTGGTGGTAAAGGCGCTAAAAGAGGACGATCGATCTTAGAGGTGAGATAAGTAAGGTAGGCGGCAACCAGGGTGCATAGGCTCCCTCCGATGATATCGTATATCCCTAATCCTCCAGCCAGATTAGCGATAATTACCCCTAGGAATAACCCTAAGATAGCATGAGGATCGAAAAAGGGGAGGATCGTCAGAGCCTCGGAAACCCTGACCTGGATGAAACCATAGCTTATCGGAGCGAAGACCAAAGTTATAACCGCATAAATCGCCGCGATAATCGCTACCCTTGCTATATCAGCCGCCTTAATCCTCGAAGACATCTGTTATAAAGTCTCCCCTTCTTCTGCGAGATCCTCTCTCTTTCTACCTACTGAACTCTTAGATAACTTCACTCTAGTCCCTTTTGCTATCTCTAGAGTTACCGTATCATCTCTAACCTCGATTATCGTCCCATAGATTCCGCCTACGGTAACGACCTTTTCTCCCTTCCTCAAGCTAACAACCATCTCTCGATGCCTCTTCCTCCTCTGCTGTTCGGGTCTAATCGCTATGAAGTAGAAGATCCCGATCATAATTATGAAAGGCATCAACAATCCTACAATCGATCCTCCAGCTGGAGCTGCCTGGGCTATCAGCGAAATGTATTGAAACATATTTTTCCCCCTTATCCTTTATATTTTGTTAAAAATTCCTCTTTAAAAGCGGCGAATCTACCCTCGGCTACCGCCTCTTGTATCCTCCTCATAAGATCCGTTAGGAAGTAAAGATTATGATAGGTGGTAAGGCGCGCGGCCAATATCTCCTTGGCTTGGAAAAGATGGCGTAGATAGGCTCTAGTATAGTTCCGGCAAGTTGCACAATCACACTCCGGATCTAGAGGAGTAAGATCAGCTCTATAAAGTCCATTCCGGACTACCACCTTACCCTGAGAAGTTAAAGCAGTGCCATTCCGAGCATTGCGGGTAGGAAGGACACAATCGAACATATCAATCCCCTGCTCCACCGCATTTAATATCTTCTCAGGAGTCCCGACTCCCATCAGGTAGCGAGGTTTATCCTCGGGCAAGAACGAAATAGTATGCTCTATTAACTCCTGAGTCAGTGAAGTAGGTTCTCCTACGCTTAGCCCTCCCAGGGCATATCCGGGAAAATCTAATTCGACTAAGGACTTGGCGCTCTCCTCTCGAAGATCCTTATAGACGCTCCCCTGCACTATGCCAAACAGCCCTTGATCAGAACGAGTAAGCTCATTTGAACAACGTTCGGCCCAGCGTGTGGTGCGAGCCTGGGATGATTTAGCATAGCTATAATCGCAGGGATAAGGATTGCACTCGTCGAGGGGCATAATTATGTCCGCTCCCAAAGCCATCTGAATCTGTATCACCTTCTCTGGACTGAGAAAATGTTCCGAACCATCCAGATGAGAGCGGAAGGTAACCCCCTCCTCGCTTATCCCTCTCAACTGGGACATACTTAGAACCTGATATCCACCACTATCGGTCAATATCGAGCCATCCCAATTCATAAACTTGTGCAGTCCTCCCGCTTCCTCTATTAACTTATGACCAGGCCTTAAATATAGATGATAAGTATTTGATAGAACTATTCCTACTCCTATCTCTCTAAGCTCATCAGTGGTCATCGCCTTCACTGTGCCTTGAGTCCCGACCGGCATAAAAGTAGGAGTATCGATCACATTGTGGGAGGTCTGCAAACGACCCGATCTCGCTTTACTGTTGGCATCCTTCTTTATCAGCTTGAACTTAAAGTGCGACATTGCCCTCCTTAGCAGATTGGAAATTTTGTTGAAAATATAGCCAGATATGATCGATATATTTATAAACTTTATCGAGATTGCGACTACAATCTTCGGGTGAAAACCCTTAGAGGCGCCCGACTTCCGGTCGTGAAGAGTAGTCATAGTATTATCATAGCATCCCCGAAACTGTAGAAGCGATACTGTCTCTTGATCGCTTCCTCGTAGGCTATCCGCGCCAGATCGTAACCAGCAAAGGCACAAACTAAAATAAAGAGCGTGGATTTAGGAAGATGGAAGTTAGTGATCAGAACATCTATGACCTTAAAGCGATAGCCTGGACGTATGAAAAGATCTGTCATCCCTGATTCGGGAACGATATATCCCTTCTCATCTGCTAAGTTCTCTAGGACTCTCGTCGTTGTCGTTCCCACCGCTATAACCCTTCCTCCTCTAGAACGAGTGGAGTTCACCTTGAAAGCAACCTCATTCCCCACTTCATAATACTCAGTGGACATTCGATGGTCAGTGATATCCTCAGTTCGCACTGGCCGAAAAGTTCCCATACCCACATGCAGGGTTAAGAAAGCTCTATCTATTCCTTTCTCCTCGATCTTAGTTAGCAACTCCTCGGTGAAGTGCAATCCCGCGGTAGGAGCCGCCGCTGATCCCCTGTGCGTCGCATAGACCGTTTGATAGCGATCCTCATCCTCCAGAGGCGATTTTATATAAGGAGGGAGAGGTATTTCTCCCAATTTATTTAAAACAGCCTCAAAATCTCCCTCGTATTTGAAATCGATCAAGCGAGTTCCATCTTCATACCTCTCTACCACATCACCTACCAACTCCCCATCACCGAAGAGCAGTTTAGTGCCTACCCTAATCCTTCGCCCTGGTCTGACCATAGCCCTCCATAGGTTAGACATCGAAGACCTTAGCAGAAGGACCTCCACCTGCGAAGAGGTGTCGGCCTTCCTTCCTATAAGTCGAGCAGGAAAGACCTTCGTATCGTTAAAGACTAATAGATCCCTTGCCCTCAAAATATCAGGAAGATCCTTAAATTCGCTATGTTCCATCTTCCCCTCCTTCCTGTATAGCACCAAAAGCCGCGAGCTATCCCTTTTCTCAAGGGGCTTTTGAGCTATCAGTTCAGGAGGAAGATAGTAATCAAAATCACTTAATCTCATGGCTGGAAATTGTTCATCCTCAATCTTTCAGTTTTACCCGATATAGGCTGATCCCTTGATAATAGTGCGTAAGTATCTGAGCGTAATTATACCCCTCCAAAGCCATCCCTCGTGCTCCCCATTGACTGAGTCCCACCCCATGCCCCCAACCTCTACCATCAAACTCGATCATATCTGGTTGAGAGCGACCGGCTATAACAAGGGTCTCGAATCGATCCGAGAGGGGAGATAGATCATCTTCACCTAGGCCGAAGTCGGAGTTAGCCCGACTAGGATAGATCTTGACCCGAAATAGGGTGCTTCTAAGCTTGTTAACTCCTAATATGAGACGCAGTCTCTCCCCTCCGATCTCAGTCGTTCCTTTGCTATGGACTATCCTCAACTTGATCGCCCTTCCGCTTTTGCTTATAACACTTGGAACTATCGAATAGATAGTCCCTATCGCTATCCCATAGCGACGCAGGGCGCGAGCAAATTCGGTCGAGGTCATCCTCAATCTCCAATGCCTATAAGGAGAGCCAGTTTCGAAGTTGAAGGAGGAAACACCGCGTAAATAAGGGAAATACTTTCCCCATACGTTTTCACTATCCTCGGTATATCCTCCACTATCAGAATGATAAACTGAGTTTATAACCTTCTTATTGTATCCCATTACCACATTAACGGTTTCCTTGACCGCTTGATTAGTGTAAGGATGCTCTCCAGCGATACCCTTGTATCCCTGACAGTGAAAGGGATCGGTACATAGATCAAAGCCATCTGATTTATGTTTTCCCAAGTTATAGAGGGTATAGGTGCGCGCTACTATAGCTTGGGCTTTAGCGGCCTCAGCAGGCCAATCAGCTCTTATCTCCGCGCCCATCACTCCTTGTATATATTCATCTAGCTCTAATCTATTAATTATATTGAGCTTTCCCCTTGTATTTCTCCGAACTATGATGCTTCCTCGATAATATTTCCCGTTGAATATCACAAAGGATTTACCTACTGGCTTGACCTCAAGCTCTCCAGTTCTTATCGTCTTGCCAGCTATATAGATACCGCCAGATGCTGTCTTGAACCTCCAATAACAAGCGGAATCGCTCTGCCTTATAACTTCATCGCCACCGAGATCGATAACTTGACTAGCCCCACTCGCTCCTACCGCTGCCGTATCCCAATCGGTAGCCAGCCCAATACGGACAAAGATCGGATTCGCATAGGTATATGAGGTTGAGAGCAAAAGAGATAAAAATAATGCCAAAAAGAGTTTGAGATACCTCACCGCCCAGCTCTTTCCTTTCTATAGGTTATCATCGTTCTACCTAAGCCACCTTATTATAGCCAGGATAATGTTTATAATCAGGCTTATAAGGATGAGGGTTACTATAGGGAAATAGATAGTGAAATTCCTGCGTTGTATAAGAATATCCCCCGGCAATCTGCCGAGGAAGGGGATCTTATCCGCCAACATCAAAATCCCACCAATTACAACTAAGAACAAGCCTACGGTTAATAATATCTTCCCCATCGAAATAAGCATCAGGTATCACATCACTTTAGAATAGGCTGGGTCGCTCCTCCTCTCCCGGATAGGGGATCCCTAGATAATCATAGGTGGCTTTAGAAGCCACTCTTCCCTGAGAAGTGCGCATTATAAAGCCGATCTGAACTAGATAGGGTTCATAGACATCAGTGATCGTATCCGTCTCCTCGGAGACAGCCATCGCTAAGGTAGTCAATCCTACCGGACCACCACCGTATTTCTCGACGATCATCGAAAGTAGCTTACGATCGGTAGCATCCAACCCCATCTCATCGATACCCAGCATATCGAGTGCCTTTTGGGCGACCTCACGAGTTATAACTCCATCCGCCATCACTTGCGCAAAATCCCTAACTCGGCGCAAGAAGCGATTAGCCAGCCTCGCAGTGCCACGAGCTCTCTTCGCCAATTCTACCGCTCCCTCCTCATCGATCTCGACATTGAGGATATAAGCAGATCGAACTATCAATCGTCTCAATTCATCGATCGTGTAGAAATCCATCTTCCCGATGATTCCGAAGCGGTTGCGTAAGGGCGGAGTTAACAAACCTGCCCGAGTTGTAGCGCCTACTAAGGTGAACTTGGGAAGATCGAGCCTGATCGAGCGCGCGCTAGGTCCCTTTCCGATGATGATATCGAGTTGAAAATCCTCCATCGCTGGATAGAGCGTCTCCTCGACCGTCCGATTGAGGCGATGAATCTCATCTATAAAGAGAACATCCCTATCCTCAAGGTTGGTCAAGATCGCGGCGAGATCTCCTGCTCGCTCTAAGATCGGCCCCGAGGTAGTTCTGATCCCGACCCCCATCTCGCTAGCAATGATATGGGCGAGAGTCGTCTTCCCTAAGCCAGGGGGACCATGCAGGAGAACGTGGTCTAGGGCCTCGCCCCTCCCCAGCGCTGCCTCGATGAATATCTTCAAATTTTCCTTGAGCTTAGTCTGACCCACATAGTGCTCCCACCGCTTGGGACGCAAGCTCGTATCAAACTCTAGTTCCTCTTCCTCCAGTTTAGAAGTAAAGATGCGTTCTTCCATTTACATCCCCATTATCAAAAATTTCAAACTAAAACCCGCAGAGCGCGCCGAATCAACTCCTCAACCCTGATGTCGCTCTTCACCTCTGATTTGATCCTATTTATCGCCTTTCGCACCGCGGAGCTGCTATATCCCAGAGTTACTAAGGCCGCCGTAGCATCAGCCAGGACCTGTTCATCGATTCCCCTTCCCCTCCTGATCGCTTCCGCCTCGATCTCAACTGGCAATGCATCGAGCTTATCCCTAAGCTCCAGAATCAAACGATTAGCCGTCTTTGAGCCTATCCCCGGAACGCTTCCTAAGAGATTGACGTTCTCGCTCAAGACCGCTATCTTGAAGTCCGGAACTGAGATATTAGAGACTATATTAAGCGCGACCTTAGGGCCTATCTTAGAAACAGATAATAAAAGTTCAAATAGGGCTAGCTGTTCCTGATTAAAGAAGCCGTAAAGAGCCCACGTATCCTCGCGGATATGATGATAGGTATATATCTCTACCTCCTCTCCAGGCTCAGGAAGTTGATAGTAAGTAGAGAGAGGGATGAAGACCTTAAACCCTATCCCATTTATATCCACTATTATATGATCCTCTTCAATGGAATCGAGCATACCGCGTAGGTGAGCGATCAAGAGGATTTCCTCCTCAGGTATTCTTAGCGATCATCCTCTGATACTTCGCCGAGTGAATATGACATATAGCCACCGCTAAAGCATCGGCGGCGTCATCCGGTTTGGGGATCTCTTTGAGATTCAAGATCATCTTCACCATCTGTTGAATCTGTTGCTTAGAAGCGCGTCCATAGCCCACTACCGCTTGCTTCACTTGGAGAGGAGTATATTCAAAGAGCGGTAGCCTCGCATTTGCTACGGAGAGGACAGCCACTCCTCGCGCCTGCCCTACTGCTAAGGCGGTGCGAACGTTCTTGTTGAAGAATAGTTTCTCCAATGCAGCCGCCTCGGGAGAATAGGTATCTATGATCTCACTCAACTGATCATATATCTCCTTCAATCTCTCGATAAGAAGCTTATTCGCTTCGGTGCGGACACAACCATATACCACACAAGATATCTTTCCGCCCTCGCTATTTACTACTCCGTAACCAGTTATCGCTGTTCCAGGATCGATTCCCAAGATCAACATATCATCTAAGAGAGCTAAGCGACCTCGCTCATCTCCTCCATTATCTCCTTGGAGATATCAAAGTTGGAGTAAACCTGTTGCACATCGTCATGCTCCTCAAGATCCTCTATCAGTTTGAGAACTTGTATCGCTTGCTTGCCTTCGACTGGAACTGTGCTTTGAGGGATCATCGTTATCTCCGCCGATAGATATTCTATTCCCGCCTCCTCTAAAGCGTTCCGAACCTCCTCGAGATCCTCCAGTGAGGTCGTCACCTCAATCGTTCCCTCAGAAGAGACGACGTCCTCTGCTCCAGCCTCCAGCGTAGCCATTATGACCTCATCTTCACTCACTTTATCTGCCTCAATAACAATGAGTCCCTTCTTATCGAACATCCACGCAACACAACCAGCCTCCCCCAGGCTTCCCCCATGGCTGGAGAAGATATGCCGAATCTCCGCGGCGGTTCTCCTTCTATTATCCGTCACCAATTCAAGCAACATCGCTACTCCGCCAGCCGCATATCCCTCATATAACATCTCCTCATAAGTAACGCCGGGTAGCTCTCCAGTTCCTCGCTGGATCGCCCTGGTAACGGTATCAGAAGGCATATTAGCTTCCTTTGCTCTCTGCAAAGCTGTCCTCAGACGAGGATTTGTATCTGGATCCCCCCCGCTTTCACGCGCCGCAACAGTCAACTCTCGAATCAATCTATTAAATATCTTGCCCCTCTGGGCATCGGTCTTCGCCTTCTTATGTTTAATGGTGCTCCATTTAGAATGTCCTGACATACTTACCCCCTTCGAGAACACATAATCTCTACGATATCCTATCCATTATCATTTCCACTGCTTCCTTCCCATGATAATAGCCGATCAATTCCTGGGCCAATCTTTTCTTAGCCTCACTGGGAGGAAGCGAGCCATTCTCCAATCCCTTTTTGGTCTCCTCTAATTCACCTAAACTCACCGAGGTGACCAACTCGAAGTAATCCGAGATAATATCATCAGGGAGGAACATCACTTTGTTGAACATCATCTCCGGTGGCTCATCAACGCCGATGTAATTTCCCAAACTCTTGCTCATCTTCCTCTCACCATCGGTTCCCACTAAGATGGGCATCAATACCGCCACTTGAGGTTCCTGATTATTTTCCTTCTGGAGATCGCGTCCAACCAAGATATTGAACTTCTGTTCAGTTGCCCCTAATTCCACATCTGCTTCTATAGCCACAGAATCATAGCCCTGCATTAAAGCATATAGGAACTCATGGATACTGATCGGATGTCCCTGAGAATAGCGATTTGTGAAATCCTCTCGCTCCATCATCCTCGCCACAGTAGTGCAAGAGGTGAGCTTCTCGATAACATCTCGAAGTTTCATCTTGCTGAACCAAGTTCCATTAGGCATGATCTCGGTCTTTTCGGGATCCATAATCTTGAAGAACTGTTTCTTATAGGTCTCAGCGTTCGCCATAATCTCCTCATAAGTCAACTGAGGTCTTGTCTCGGAGCGACCAGTAGGATCGCCGATCATCCCGGTGTAGTCGCCCAGGATCAAGATAACCTTATGTCCCAAATTCTGAAAAGCCCTCAATTTATGTAGCACTACAGTATGTCCAAGATGTATATCTGGCGCAGAAGGATCTATCCCCAACTTCACCTTCAAAGGTCTATTCTCCCTCTGAGAACGCTCCAGTTTAGCGATCAACTCCTCCTCAGGAACGATCTCAACTGTTCCTCTTCTGATAATTCGCATCTGCTCCTGGATATCCAAATATATCACTCCTAATCAAGAATAAGAGACCTAATAACTTCAGTATTTTCCCTCTATTATTATATCATAAAAGTTATAAAACTGCAAATTCTATAATTTATATAGATGCATATAAAATCTGGGATCTAAGATCTAATTTACTTTATATTACACCCTCCCCCTATCCCCCTCCCATCGAGGGAGGGGGGACAAGAAAATAATGCGCATAGACTCAAGCTCTATCTCGATGTTCCCTCTCCCCTCGTGGGAGAGGGCCAGGGTGAGGGGGAGTTATAACTCGATCTGAAATCATTACGAAGTAAAAACTTTTTGATCCCCGATTCTATATGCATCGTTTTTTTACTTGAAGGTCTTGACAAGAGGGGAATAATAGGGTATAATTGGACTGACTAGTCAGTCTAATTAGAGAGTTAAAAGAATAGCTTATGATTAGGTATAGAATACCAAATGGGGGTGAAATATAAAGTCTTATAATCTGATAAACAATCTAAATTTTAAGAAATTCACCAAAAAAATTGAAGGAAATAAGGAGGATAATCAATGCAATACCGAGAATTCGGTAATACTGGGATCAAGTTATCTGCTCTAGGATTCGGTGCGATGCGTCTTCCGATGAAAGGGGATAACGTTGATAAGGAGAAAGCTATCGCGGCTATGCGTCGAGCTTACGAGTTAGGAGTAAACTACTTCGATACTGGTTATTACTATTGCAATAAGCAGAGCGAGGAGACGGTAGCTGAAGCTCTGAGGGATATTCGGGACAAGGTCTATATCTCCACTAAGAATCCTATTGAAGATGCCTCAGGTGCTAATTGGAGAAAGAGACTGGAGAGATCGCTTAAGATTATGAAGCTGGAGAAGATCGATTTCTATCAAGCGCTGTGGGGAACTAACTGGAAAGATTATCAGGAGAAGTTCGCCTGTCCCGGAGGAGGACTAAAGGAAGCCTTGAAGGCTAAGGAGGAGGGTTTGATCGATCACATCTGTTTCTCCTTCCATGATACTGTGGAGAATCTGATAAAGCTCCTTGATACCGGCTATTTCGAGGGGTGTACCGTTCAGTATAACCTTCTGGATCAGAGCAATGAGAAGGGGATCGCTTATGCCAAGGAGAAGGGCTTAGGGATAGTGATTATGGGTCCAGTCGGTGGAGGGAGATTAGGTCGTCCTTCGGAGAGTATATTGAAGCTCATCCCCGGCGGTGTCAAATCGACTCCTGAGATGGCCTTCAGATATGTTCTGGCTAATCCTGGCGTGACGGTAGCTATCTCGGGAATGAGCACCATTCAAATGGTGGAAGAGAATGCAGCTACAGCCAGTCGCACTGAGCCTCTGAGTGCTGAGGAGTTGCAACTCGTTCAGGATATGACCGAGGAGAATAAGAAGTTAGCGGACCTATACTGCACTGGCTGTGAATACTGTATGCCTTGTCCGAATGGAGTTGACATCCCTGGCAACTTCCGCTTGATGAACTACTACCGAGTCTACGGACTCAAGGATTATGCAATCGAGCAGTATAATACTGAGTTGAAGAAGAAGGAGAGTTGGGCCGCGGCTTGCGTTGAGTGTGGAGAATGTGAACCTAAGTGTCCGCAACATATTCCTATAATCGAACAGCTCAAGGAGACTGATGCGGCTCTCAGGAGGGATTAGTTGATTTCGAGTTCAATCTTGTTGACCTAGGATAGAGAGAGGGAGGCATTAACCCCCTCTCTCTTAATATAAAGGGGGAGCGAAATGATAACCTGCATCGGACATCTAGCCTTTAAGGTCAGCGATTTGAAGAGATCTTTAAATTTCTATTGCGATGTTCTGGGATTAGAGGAAGCCTTTCGCATGACCGATGAGAAAGGCAATATCAATTTAGTATATGTTAAGATAAACGAGAATAACTTCATCGAGTTATTCCCTGGCGGGAAAAGCAAGATCGAGCTACCGAGTGATCATATAGGATATTCCCATCTATGCCTATTGGTAGATGATATTAACGCTACGCTCAAGGAACTCTCCAAGCGAGGATTATCCATAACTGGTGAGCCAAAGATGGGGGGAGATGGGAATTGGCAGTATTGGATAGCTGATCCTGATGGAAATCATATCGAGTTTATGCAGATTATGCCCGATTCTCTTCAGGCTAAAGCAGGGAAGCGATCTTCTTCAGATTAGGAGAGATCTTATGCCTGCCTCTGATTTCGGCGATACTCCAGAGAGATTTATCGAGGAGAGCATCAAAAAGATATAAATAGAGTATAGATGGTTTGAAGATTCAAAGCTAGAAGACTAGAGGATTGGTTTGCCAGGAAGTATGTAAAATTTCGTGCTAGTAGATTTTTACCAAGAAGTCAAGATGTGATTCCCCCCTCACCCTATCCCTATCCCACGAGGGGAAAAAGGTAACTTTTTTAACCATGAGTTCTATTTGAAGCAAAAAAGTTACCTTTTAGGGAACATTGAGATAAGCTTGCTCTCTTTATTTCCCCCTCCCTTGACGGGAGGGGTTAGGGGAGGGTGATTTAAGGGAGTTCAAACCGCTAGCACAATATTTTACATGTTTACAGTTTGCCAAAAGCACTTGACAATTTCATATATTTACCCTATACTATTAGTATATCTATGATCGGTTTATAGGGAATAAAATGGAGCTTCACTCTCTTACAATTTGAGTTGCTGAACTGAGCGATATAATTAGACAATGTAAGGATCTGAAAGTAGGAAAACTTCACTATAAGTGATCTAACACTAAGAATCTATATAAACAGACCCGCAATAGGCTTATCGCCAACGCGGGCTTTTTTGCTATGTTAATCCTAATATCTAAAGAGAGAAGTCTTGATGGAATCTAAAGAGGAATTATCTCCTGAGGAAATCAATGAGGGGTTAAACAAATTTATCTGGACCGGGGCTTTAACAACAGTAATGACCAGCTTTATGACTGGGGCTTTCCTTACCGGCTTCGCTCTCCTGATGGGTGCTTCTGACTTCCAGATCGGACTCCTATCATCTCTCCCTCTATTCGCCAGCCTAACTCAGCTCTCCACCGAGTTCATCCTCAAAAGGATAGGCAATAGGAAAAAGCTATGCCTATACACTCTAGGAGCATCTCGCCTGATTAGAATCACCTTTATCCTCCTTCCTATATTCTTCGGTTGGCTAGGAGATACGCGGGCTTGGGTGATAATCTTCGTCCTGACCATATCCGCAGGATTTGGCTCTATCGGGAGTATCTCATGGTTCTCTTGGATAGCGGACTTAGTTCCTCTCAAGCGGAGAGGAAGATACTTCAGTACCAGAAATGTCATCTTAGTAGCGATAGGATTAGTCGCTGGTGTTTTAGCTGGTCGATTTATAGATCTCTGGAAGCAATTCTATGGAGTTGAGAATCCCTACGGATTTGTTATCCTCTATGGGATCGGACTTTTCTGGGGGATCTATACTCTATTTATTATGAGGGATGTTCCTGAACCTCTGCCGAAGACCAGCTCTCGCACTACTCCTTTCCTCCAAACTTTCCTTGCTCCCTTTTGGGATTCCAACTTTCGTCGTTTTATAATCTTTAGATCATTCTGGGCTTTCGCAGTAGGATTCGCGGCCCCCTTCTTCGCCGTATTTATGATCAAATACCTGGAAGTCCCTTATTCCTGGATAGCTATATTTATGCTGATAAATAAAGCGGCTAACCTCTATAGCCAGAAGTTCTGGGGAAAGATAAGCGATAAGTTCGGGAATAAGCCAGTAGTTGCGATCTGCACCTTCGGTAAGTGTATATATCCCTTGATGTGGCTATTTGTTACTCCTGCTAATTGTATCCCTCTGATTTCTCTGATCTATCTTAGTGGACTATTCGACTCCGGGTTGGGATTAGGAGCATCCAACCTGATGCTAGCTACATCCCCTAGGGAGAGCAAAGCGATGTATCTGTCGAGCTATACTGCCTGTGTTAATGTAGCGGCTGCCATATCTCCCATCCTAGGTGGACTGCTCGCCCAAAATCTGGGCGAGTTCCAGTTAAACCTATTTCTCTTAAAACCCGAGGGATTACAGATACTCTTCCTTATCTCGGGGATATTGAGACTCTTCTCATTTCTGTTCTTCAGATCCGTCTCGGAGGAGCATTCCAAAAGCCTCGGACATATGCTTCGAGTTTTCCAGCGCATTAGAAGAATTAACCCTCGAAGAGGATTAGCTTATGCCTTCCATTTTTGGATAGCTCCAATGGAAGATGCAATTACCACTGCTCAGCGAGAGGGAAAGGCGATGTTGGAGAGGGGTCTGGGGAGGATCAGAAGAGAGGATAGGAACGATAAATAGAATCTGATTTTATCTATACCTTTGAGTTCATAACTGTTGACATATAAGTTAAAAATTGTTATAATAGCAAGAGCAGAGACTGGATTACGGCTAAAATTGGAATTAAAAGCGCTTTGGGGCTTAATTATATTCACAACTAGTTATGCTAAGATATTATACGATAAATGAGGATAAGCGGAGCTTTAAAATGGTAATTGGATCGGGATATCTTAAATGTATATTCTATTCCTGAGCTATCAGATTTAACCGTCGATCGATTAAGCCAGATCGGCGGTTTTTAACCGATGATGTTGAGATGAATGTTGTATGGAAGATGAAGTCGTTTTATATTTATTTAAGGAGGAGGAAGCAATACCTATGAATTCACGAGAGCGCTTAAAGATGGCTTTGGAGTTTAAGGAGCCAGATCGAGTTCCTATCACTGATAGTCCTTGGGAATCTGCGATCAGCAGGTGGCATAAGGAGGGATTACCGGAGGATCAGACCCCAGAGGATTTCTTTGGCTATGAGATGGCAGGTTTCTCAGCTGATACCTCTCCCCAATTGCCGATGGAGATAATATCCGAGGATGAGGAATATGTAACCTATAGGGATTCCTACGGAGGGATTCGCAGGGATCACAAGGATAAATCTACAACTCCGGAGCTCATAGATTATCCAGCCAAAACTAGAGATGATTGGCTTCGCTTGAAGGAGAGGCTTGTTCCTAGCAAGGATCGAATCCCAAAGGATGCTCTGGAGAAGTGCCGTCAGGAGAGGGAGAAGGGGAAGTTCATCACCTATAACGCCCCAGTCGGTTACGATAAGATCCAGAGCTACGTTCGTAGCGACCAACTGTTGATGTTGATCGTAACCGATCCTGATTGGGTGATCGATATGTATCAAGCTGATGCACAGTTAGCGATAGATATGTATGAGATGATGGTTGAGGAGGGTTTCGAATTCGATGGAGCTTTTCTCTTATGCGATCTAGGATATCGCAATGCGACCCTCTTCTCCCCCAAGCACTATCGAGAGCAAC
>CAZSTA010000015.1:28104-34447 GCA_964609495.1 uncultured bacterium
TTTTGAGAATTACAAGAAGGTTATAGAGCTGGTTAGAAAGTATGGGGAATATTAGGATGAGGATGGTGTTAATCCTTTCAAGTATAATAGTTCTGCTAGGTATCGCCTTTAGCGGAACGAGTTGGGGAGAGGGTCGCAACTCCTCTCTCCCCTTGATGATCTATGCTCCTGCCTCTGTAAAACAAGGTGAGGTTATGATCGTTACCCTTAGATCGGCTAGATCACTGAGGAAGGTGGGAGGGGATTTTCTAGGACGTAGTTTGAGGTTCTACCCCTATGAAGACGAATTCAGAAGCATCGTTGGAATAGATATTTATGATAGGATAGGAGAGCATAATCTCGTTGTAGAGGTCAAAGATGTCGATGGATGGAGATTCAAAATCATCAAGAAGATCAAGGTGATTAAGAGTAGTTACGGGCATATAACAATCAATTTTAGTCAGTCTAAAAAGCTGTTGCTTTCTCATATAGGTAGAGCGAAAGAGAGAAAGCTGATAGATGATACTGTAAATAGCTCTGTGCCAGTCAAGCTTTGGAGAGGTGCTTTTATAATTCCAGCTCGAGGACGAGAGACATTGGGATTTGGAGTTTATATCAAAACTGGACCAAACGGCTGGACTCATAAGGGAATTGACATTGGTAACGTGGTTGGTACTCCCATCAAGGCTGATAACGATGGTCTGGTGGTATTAAGTGAGAAATTAGCTGTTCGGGGAAAGGTCGTAATTATCGATCATGGACAGGGAGTTTTGAGCCTTTACTTCCACCTCAGCGAGCTTAAAGTCAAGAAAGGTCAAGCGGTTAAGAAAGATGAGATAATCGGTCTTATGGGAAGCACAGGCTTAGCTACAGGCCCTCATCTTCACTGGGAAATAAGAGCTGGTGGGATAAGCGTGGATCCAAAGGATGTGATCGAAAAGCTCAAATATTGATAACACTTTTATTGATTTAGTACATATTTATAATATTAATATATTTTAAGTAGTTTTCAAAATTTTTGTCCGAGATGTTCGAGATCAGATTAGATCTTGAACTCACTAACAAGGAGAAGGAAGATATGTATAAAAAGATGACTATATTGCTAAGTTTGATTGTATTAATTTTACTCTTTTTCAACGCTTGCGAGAAAGGTCCCACTCCTACTATTACCTTTTCTGTTTCACCAGATCCCTTGGTGATTGATGTAGGGCAACCGGGAAAGGATAACGAGATAACGGTCACAGTGGATGTTACCCTATCTGGCTTTGGAGCAGGGAAGATCACTGATGCTCGCTATCGCTTCTATGGGATTACTGGGGTTCTTCTCTACGAGTATTCAGACCCCATAAAGCCACCGATCAGTATCGTCGGTCCGGGAGTCCCGATCAGTAGGTCTAAGGATTTTTCCTATACTCTAACCGATACCGAAGTTATACCGTTCGATGGAGGCAGAGCAGAGGCTGCTTTTTTCTGGTCAGATGGAGGGATGGTCGCCTCTGATAGCATTGCCATAGATGTAATAAATATAGATAAGGCAACCATTGATGTTACCGATCTGCTAAAAAGGGTAGGAGTAGTAGCTATCTTGCCTCCGATAACCTCATCCCGAGCCTCTTTTGTCCCCGATAAGATGGAGATCAACAAGGGAGCTTCTATAACTTGGGTCAACCTAGATTTAGAGACTCATCGGGTTGTAGGCGATAAGTTCGATTCAGGAGATATGAGCTTGGGGGATATTTTTCAATATCGCTTCACAGTAAAAGGGACTTTCCCTTATAGCGATAAATATGACTCCGAGATTAAAGGTGAGATCACCGTTAAATAGCGTTGGATTGGAAGATGGGGATGTCTATTTTCCATTTTCCATATAATTAGGGGATGATTTCTTATGGTGCAGGTACGTTTAGAGAACGTCACTAAGATATTCCTTCCGGGGGAGAGAGTAAGACCCGGGCTTCCTCTTCCTTTCAGACGAGGGAAGTTAACTCAGAAAGTATTCGATGATGATGTGCAAGATGAATTGGGCGACGGGAGAGAAGAGGAGTTTATAGTTAAGGATAAAATCGTAGCTTTGGACAAAGTCGATCTGTTGATCAAGGATGGAGAGACGATGTCCATAGTTGGCCCTTCAGGGTGTGGCAAATCCACTCTCCTGAGGGTGATCGCTGGCTTGGAGAATGTTAATGAGGGGAAGATATATTTCGATAATGATGAGGTAACCGATCTGAATCCCAAGGATAGAGGGATAGGTATGGTATTTCAGAACTACGCCCTATATCCTCATATGAAGAGTCGTGGTAATCTCGCTTTCTTCTTCAGACTTCGACGTCGTCCTGAGGATGAGATCGACGAGAAGGTTAAGGAGACCTCAAAGATTATGGGGATAGGATTCGATATGCTCCTGGGGAGGATGCCAAAGACCCTAGCGGGAGGAGAGAAACAGCGAGTCGCTTTAGGAAGATGTATTGTCCGAGATCCTAAGATATTCCTCTTAGATGAACCTATATCTAACTTGGATGCCAAGCTGAGGGCGAAGACTCGCGTGGAGATAAAGCGTCTTTTGAGGAAATTCAAGATTACCACCGCGTATGTAACCCACGATCAGGTGGAGGCTATGGCTTTAGCGAGTCGGATGGCGGTGATGCGCCATGGCAAGATCGTTCAGGTTGGGAGTTATAATGAGATATATGAGAAGCCTAAGAATACTTTCATCGCTGGATTCATTGGTCTTCCTCCGATGAATCTATTCGTGGTTACAACGGATGAGAAAAGAAGCACCGCAAACGGAGAGGGCTTCACTTTCCCAATTCCTTCTTATGCATCTTCCCTTCTGAGCCCTCAATCCGAGTTAGTGATAGGGATAAGGCCAGAGAAGCTTAGATTGAGAACTCTTGAGGATAAGAACTATATCTCAGGGGAGATATCGCAGATCGAACCCCTTCCCTCCGAAAGGGTATCTATGATCTATGTAGAGAAGGGGAAGCTGACTTATATAGCTAAGATCGATACTCAGGAGAGCCGAGATTTGAGGAGAAGAGAGAAGATAGAATTAGCTTATGAACAGGGAGATCTATACTTCTTCAATAAGGATACCGGTGATAACTTGCTACTTGATTCAGGAGGATGATAATGAAACGTCTGTTGATAACTGGTGGAGCAGGATTTATCGGGAGCAATTTCACCCACTATATTCTCGATAAATATCCTGATTATGAGGTGATAGTCTATGATAAGCTCACCTATGCGGGGAATCTCGATAACCTCCGAGATTTGGAGGATAATCCTCGTTACTCCTTCATCAAAGGGGATATCTGCGATGTTGAGTTAGTCGATAAAGTTATGGATGAATACAAAATCGATATCATCGTCAACTTTGCCGCTGAGACCCATGTAGATCGAAGCATCTTAGAGCCCGGAAGCTTCATCCAGACGGATGTCTATGGCACTTACGTTCTCTTAGAGGCCGCTGGGAGATATTCTATAGAACGCTTCCATCAGGTATCGACTGATGAGGTATATGGCAACGTAGAGGTGGGATCATCGAAGGAGTCCGATCCCTTAGAGCCAAGGAGCCCCTATTCTGCCAGTAAAGCAGGGGGAGAGCTATTAGTCAAGTCCTATTGGACGACCTTTGGGACTCCGGTAACTATTACTCGTGGTTCGAATAATATTGGACCCTATCAGTATCCAGAGAAGATAATTCCTCTTTTCATCACTAATGCTTTGGAGGATAAACCGCTCCCCATCTATGGCGATGGGAAGGCGGTTAGGGATTATATCTATGTAATGGATCACTGCGAGGCGATAGACCTCGTTATACATAGAGGAGGGATAGGAGAGGTATATAACATCGGAGGAGGAAACGAAATAAGCATCTTACAGGCGACCGATCTGATCCTCAAGGGACTGAACAAGCCCCAGAGCTTGATGAAGTTCGTTGCTGATCGCTCCGGACATGATCGTCGCTACTCGCTCGATTGCTCTAAGTTGAAGAGGCTTGGTTGGAGGTTAAATCACTCCTTTGAGGAGGCCTTGGATAGGACCATTCGCTGGTATATTGATAACAAGTGGTGGTGGCGGAAGATTAGAGAGAGGGAAGAATACAAGGAGTATTACGATAGGCAGTATGGAGAGAGACTTAAAGGTTGATAAAGTATATAAAGAGGAGAATAGTAGATGAATCGACAAGAAGCAGTAGAATTGATCCAAGAGTTGATGACCTCTGGTAGTGGAGATGAATTTGTCAAAGCAGTTCAGGATAATATAACTAGCCTAGATCAGACTTTCTTCGACGTTCTATCAGATATAATCGAGAGTGCGAAAGCTGATGGAAGAGATGATATAGTCCAATATTTATCTGAGCTAAAGGATCTTCTCACTTCTATAATGAACGAGTTATTTGGACAAATAGGAACTGGTAATAAGCTCGTCAACCTATTTCTATCTCTAACTAAACAAGTTGATGAAGGAAAAATCTCCTTAGAAGAAGCGATTTCAATTGTGAGAAGTGAAGAGATAATAACCAAACTAGACGATGAAATTGTAGATGTACTTGATGATATAGGAGGGAAAATAAAGTATCAATCTACTCCCTTTGCCTATATTCTAGCCATCCTTAATTATGAAGTGGCAAAAACAGTAGATAATCCAAAATCGATTATCTATTGTGCTAATACTTTAGGAATTATCAGTAATATGCTAGAAGCGTTCAGAGAGAGCATCAAATTCTTCACCGAAGTTCTTAAACTTTCTCAAGAGAGCGGTGAGAGACAAAGTGAAGGCGCTGCTCTAGGAAATTTGGGAGGTGCCTACAGTGCTCTAGGAGAATATGGGAAAGCGATAGAATGTTGCGAGAAAGCTTTAGCTATCGCTACTGAGATTGGGAATAGAGGAGAAGAAGGAATTAATCTAGGGAATTTGGGAAATGTCTATCGTGAGTTGGAAGAATATAGGAAAGCGATAGAGTATTACAAGAGAGCCGTAGCAATCGCTACTGAGATTGGGGATAGAGAAGGAGAGGGAAGACATCTAGGGAATTTGGGAAATGTCTATAGTGATTTAGGAAAAGATGGGTGGGCGATAGAGTATTATGAGAAAGCTTTAGCTATCGCCGCCGAGACTGGGAATAGGAGAAATGAAGCTACTTGGTTAGGTAATTTGGGTGTAGTCTATAGTGATTTAGGAGAATATCGGAAGGCGATAGAGTATTACGAGAGAGGGTTAGCTATCACTAGAGAGATTGGAGACCTAACGAACGAATTGGAATGGTTAAAAGGATTGGGAGATATCTACGAAGCTATGGGAGAACATAAGAAGGCGGAGGAATACTACCAGCAGGCTTCAAAGATCGCTTCAGAAGATTAGGATGGATGTAAGGGAATAAAGAGAAATTATATCTTGAACTCACCAGCGAAAAACTAGGAATAATAAGTTGTCTATTTGAAATTACTTAAAGGAGAGGAGATACATTTAATGGCTATCAAGATCGCGTATCAAACCTTAACTTGGGCTAGATACCCCAAGGATTTTACCGTGAAGAATATAACAGAAGAGGTAAAGGAAGCAGGCTATAACGGGATCGAATATATGGAGAGCGTTGAGCAGTTAGGCGATCCCAAAGAATTGAAGAAGATGCTCGATGGAATGGGTATGACCTTGGCTTCTCTTTCCTGTGGAGTCAGCGGAAAGAGAGGCGACGAGGAGAGTATGAAGATCGCTACGGCGAGGGTGGATTATGCCGGCGAGTTTGGAGTTAAGGCTCTTATGGTTGGAGGAGGTGGGAGGGATCCGAGTAGGGAAACGACGGAGGATGATTATAAAGCTTTAGCTGAGAACTTGGAGGAGTTAGCTCAATATGCGACCCAATACGATATAGCAGTAGCTTATCATCCTCATATTGGCTGTATTGTGGAGACTAATGAGGAGGTAGATCGCTTATTTCAATATACTGAGCTAACCGGGTTATGTCCTGATATAGCCCATTTAGCGGCGAAAGGCTCTGATCCCATAAAGCTTATCGAGAAGTATCCCGATAAGATAGCTTATATACACTTGAAGGATTGGAATAGCGAGAGATGCACTGATAAAAATTTCTGGATGTGCTTTGTAGAGTTGGGAGAAGGCAATATTGGACTTGATATCCCTGGGGTCTTATCTGCTTTGGAAAAGATCGGATATGATGGTTGGGCAGGAATAGAGTTGGATAATACCACCAGAACTCCTTTGGAGAGCGCTAAGATAAGCCGAGAGTATCTGAGGGGAATAGGGTATTAAGTAGTTCAAAAAAGTTTCAGGGAGAATTGTTTAGACCACCCTTCCCTAACCCCTCCCATCTTGGTTATTGCTGAATTAATAAGGCTATCAA
>CAZSTA010000016.1:0-7680 GCA_964609495.1 uncultured bacterium
TCTCCCCTTGTGGGAGAGGGATAGGGTGAGGGGGAAAGTATATCTTGAGCTTATCAGCAAAAAACTAAGAATAATAAGCTATTTACTTGAAACTACTCCAATTTTGTAGGGGAGATCGATTGAGGCCCGCTAGTTACCTTTGGCATAATAGGGTGATTTAAAATGTATGACCCTGTTCAGTCTATCGATAAGGTGTTAGAGGAAGTAATTCGAGAACTAGGTCTTTGGAAAGGATTTAAGAGGCAATCCGCTCTATCTATCTGGTCGAAGGCTGTAGGAGAGGATATCTCAGAGCGAACTAATCCAGTGAGTATCAGGAATGGAATACTATTTGTCGGGGTTACTAACTCTATGTGGCTTCAGCAACTTATCTTTATGAAGAGCGAGATACTAGCTAAGTTGAATGAGAAGCTAGGGGGAGATTTCGTTAAAGATATTCACTTCCGAGTGACCCACTTCTCATATAGCAAGACAGAAACTACTACGTCTCAATCCGCTTCTTATTCCCATCCCAGTGTAGATGTGGAGCTGGATGAGGATGAGCTGAAGCAGATAGATAAGCTCCTAGTCGGGTTTCCTGATCAAGAAGTCCGAGACAGACTCTATAAGTTTTTAGTTAAGGACGCAAAGAGGCAGAAAGGATGGGCTAAACAGGGATACGTAAAGTGCAAGCTATGTGGCGCATACCATAAACAGGAAGAAGAGATATGTCCTATATGTCAAAGCAGTTTAGATGAGAATAGGGTAGAGGTGATAAAGAAGATCCTGGAGGGTAATCCCTGGCTTAGATGCGAGGAGATTCTAGCGATGGGGATTAATATCAATCGGACAGAATATAGGAAGGCTAAGTTCGATCTTATCTCTAAATATAGAAAGGAAATGGAGGATAAAGCGGTAGAGTATTTGAAGGAACGGATACCTCCCAGATACGAGGCCTTAAAAGATGTGTTATATAGATTGACTTATTTGGAGAGGAGTGTCTCTCCGGTCGAGATGAATAATAAGGTCGTAGAAAGCGTGGTAGGGAAAAGGATCATGCGGATATTAAGAGGGGAGATGAGGAGGGCGGAGTAAAGGGCGATGTTCATCCAATTGAGCGAAGAGGTAATTATTCCCTTAGAGGATATCGTTATTATCTTAAATCTTAGAGCCCAGAGAAATCTGCCCAGATTTCTTCAGGGAATAGAGAAGAACATCGATAAGTTAGAGGATATGACAAAGGGAGAGGTGGCACATGTTTTATGTATCACAAGATCGGGACAAGCTTATATCTCCTCTGTATCCGCTAGAACTATGCAGAGTCGAGTGAGAAGGATTTACACTAAATTAGAAAGAAGGAGGAATAAAAGGTGAAGGCTAAGGTTGGAGTTTTGACTAATACTTATGGTAAATTTTCCTTAGATGAAGCTCTTAAAGGGAGCGCTGAGGCGGGGTTTAAATACGTAGAACTTTTAGCTATCCCCGGAACCAAACATATCGTTTTAGAGAAGATGGGGGAGGAAGAGGTAGAGAAGCTAAAGGAGAAGCTAAAAGGCTATGGATTAGAGCCTACCAGCGTCAGCGCTCACAGCGATTTGACCAAGAAGGAGGGGGTGAAATACATAAAGAAGGCGATCGACTTCGCCAAGAGCATATCTGCGGGAGTTGTGAATACTGGAGCAGGGGAAGCTGATTCTCCAGAGGGGGCATCTGCTTTCTATGAGAATATGAAGGAGTTATCCAAATATGCCCAAGAGAAGGAGATCATCATCGGTCTGGAGACGCATGGTAGCATCTTGGGGACTGGTGAAGCTGGCTTAGCGGTTATGAAGCGGATCAACTCCGATTTTGTGCGGATCAACTATGATACCGCTAATGTCATCTTCTATGCAGGGGTAAGACCTGAGGAGGATATACATAAAATTATTGATTATATCGCTCATCTTCACCTCAAGGATAAGATCGGAGGGAAGCGGGTCTGGAATTTCCCAGCTTTAGGAGAGGGTGAGATCGACTTCAAAGTCATCTTTGATGCTCTTGAGAAGAAGGGATTCTCCGGTCCAATGGGAGTTGAGATCGAGTTCGATGGGACTGGAAAGGAGACTCTGGAGGAGGTGAATCAAGCGGTTAAGACCTCCTACGAGTTCTTGAAGAAATTCGCTCTAGTTTGAAACTGGGAACGATTTCGAGATCAATGATAAGGGGGACTTTTGCAGGCAAAAATATATAAGGTTAAAAAGTTACCAGAATTAAAAAGTTTCCTTTAGAGGAAGGTGATAATAAGTGGTGCGAAGGATTGGTTTGTTAGGAGTTGGATTCATAGGTAAAGTTCATGCTAGTGCTTATTCTCAGATGGATGATGCGGAACTAGTAGCTTTCGCTGATACGGACGATACTAATAGAAATGCTATGGTGGAGAAATTCCCGACGGTTGATGCCTATATTGATGCGGAGAGTGTTCTCAGAAGGGATGATATCGATATGATCGACGTCTGCTTACCCACCTATGAGCATAAGAGATATGCGATAAAGGCGCTTGAGGCGGGAAAGCATACTCTCTGCGAAAAGCCAATGGCGCTCAGTGTAGAGGAAACCGAGCAGATGATCGAAACTGCCGAGAAGTCCGATAAGAAGTTTATGATCGCCCAGGTCATCAGATTTTGGGCGGAGTATGTCAAGGCTAAGAAGATCCTTGATAGCGGAGAACTGGGGAAAGCTTTGGAGATATCCGCTCTGCGCCTAAGCACAACTCCTTCCTCATCGGTTGGGAACTGGATTTTAGATCCTACGAAGAGCGGGGGAGCGGTCCTCGACCTTAGTATCCATGATATAGATTTCGTAACTTGGCTTTTAGGAGAGCCAAAAAGGGTCTATGCTCAAGGCATAAGATCGAAGTATGGTGCCTGGGATCACATGATCACCACGATAACTTATGCTGATGAAACTAAGGCGATAGTCGAGGGGGGATGGCTTATGCCTCCTACCTATCCCTTCACGATGGGACTTAGGATCAAATGCGAGAGGGGATGTATAGAGTTCGACTTCAAGGCCGGAGTGAATATCGAAAAGCGTGAGGAGGCAGGAGCGGTACTCGCTGTCTATAAGGAGGGTGAACCTCCTGAATATCCTGAAGTGATTCCTAAAGATGGCTATCTCAACGAGATAGAGTATTTTGTAGATTGTATCAACAAGGATAAAGATCCAGATCTTGTAACCCCGAAGGAGGCGAGTCTAGCGGTTAAGCTCGCCCTAGCCGCTAGAGAATCGGCTGAGACGGGCAAGGTGATCGAGATCGATTAGGAGACAAAATTTCTGCTGAGAAAGGAAGGTATATATGTCCAATAAGGATAATCCTAAAGATTACACGGTATATATGATTGGCAATGCTCACATCGATGCGGCTTGGCTATGGCGTTGGACGGAGGGATATTGGGTAGCGAAGACTACCTTCCGTTCCGCACTAGATCGGCTAAATGAATATCCTGATTTCACCTTTACTTGTAGTTCCGCTGTTTATTACAAGTGGATAGAGGAGAACGAGCCAGAGATGTTTGAGGAGATCAAAGAGCGGGTGAAGGAGGGAAGATTCTGCATTGTCGGAGGCTGGTGGCTACAACCCGATTGTAATATTCCTTGTGGAGAATCCCTGGTGCGACAGGCTTTGTATGGACAAAGATATTTCCAAAGTAGATTTGGACGCAAAGCCACGGTGGGATATAACGTGGATACTTTTGGTCATTGTGGAACTCTCCCTCAGATACTATCGAAGAGCGGACTTAATGCTTATATCTTCTTCAGACCAGGACCCCATGAGAAGGAGTTGCCCAATGGGATATTCTGGTGGGAGGCAAGCGATGGATCGAGAGTTATCGGTTGTCGCGCTCCCCATCACTATGGCTTCTATGGAGATGCGCCTGGGATGGAGAGGAGAATTCGCACTGCCGCTGAGCAATCCCCTGCTCCCCTTAAAGACGTGCTGTGCTTCTATGGAGTAGGGGATCACGGAGGAGGTCCTACTAAGGAGGTTATAGAGGCTATTATCAAAATCAACGCTATGGAGCATACTCCTCAAGTCAAATTTGGAATACTTGACGATTACTTCGCCAAGATCAAAGCTCAAACTACCGATTATCCAGTAGTGCATGAGGATCTTCAACATCACGCTAGAGGTTGTTATTCCGTGCACTCCGAGATAAAGCGACTCAATCGACAGAGTGAGAATCTGCTGATGACCGCGGAGAAGTTCTCCGCTATTGACTTCAGTGCCTTTGGTAAATCGTATCCTCAAGAAGAGCTTACTCGCGCTTGGCAAAACGTCCTCTTCAACCAATTCCATGACATATTAGCAGGAACGAGTATCCCCGAGGTATATGAGGATACTAGATATTCTTATGACGAGGCTCTCAATATAGGGACTGAGGCTTTACATTGGGCGGTAGAGGATATTATCAGGCGGGTTGATACCAAAGGATGTTTAGACTCCATCGCGGTATTTAATCCGTCCAGTTGGGCGCGACAGGATCCTATAGAGGTAGAATTCAGATGGAGAAGGCAAAGCAAATTCAAGATACTTGACAGCGAGGGAAGTTCAGTGCCTTATCAGTTTATTCAGACCGCCCAAACTACAGCCGGAGGGGCTATACGGTTAGTTATCCTAGCCGATGTTCCTTCTCTCGGTTATCAGCTTTATCGCTGTGAAGAAGTGGAGGAAGAGGAGAAATTCACAAATAAACTAACTGTAACCCCCACCACTATGGAGAGCGATTACTGGATACTCGAATTCGACCCCGATACTGGGTATCTCAGCAGGCTCTTCGATAAGCGCAACGAGGTGGAGGTGCTGGCTGGCGATTCTGCAATGCCTATAGTGATAGCCGATCCGAGCGATACATGGAGTCATGGGGTGGATGAATTTCGCAAGGAAGTAGGGCGCTTCACTAACGCGAAATTGACCCTTATTGAGGAGGGTCCAGTCCGAGCCAAGTTAAGGGTCGAAAGTTACTTTGGTAAATCGACTATTCAGCAGGATTGGATGATCTATGGGGATAGCGATAGGATCGATTGCCAGATGAGTGTGGATTGGCACGAGCAACATCGAATGCTCAAGCTAGCTTTCCCAGGCAACGTGAAGGAAGCTAGGGCTACTTATGAGATCCCCTATGGATATATAGAACGGGCAACTAATGGTGAGGAGGAGCCCGGACAGCAGTGGATAGATGTCTCAGGAAAAACGACTAATGCTGAAGGAGAGGAGATCGAGTATGGTTTGAGTCTCCTTAATGATAGTAAGTATGGCTTCGATGTCAAGGATGCGGAGATGCGGATGTCCGTTTTGCGCAGTCCGATATATGCTTTCCATATCCCTGCTCAGAAGGAGCCAGGTAAATTCTATCATTATATAGATCAAGGATTCCAGATCGTGAATTACTCCCTCGTTCCTCACCCCGAGAGCTGGCAGAAGGCGAAGGTAGTTAAGCGAGCTAGGGCGCTTAATAACCCCTTGATCTCGATCCTAGAGCCTCATCACGGAGGAACATTACCTCTTAGCAAATCCTTCCTCGAGGTAAAGCCAGATAATATTATGGTAAGCGTGGTTAAAAAGGCTGAGGATTCGAACGATCTCATTGTGCGTTGCTATGAGACGGATGGGGAAGAGACGAGCGCCGAGATATCTATACCCTCTATGCCCCAGAGTTGGAGAGGGAAGCTGAAGCCCAGTGAAATAAAGACCTTGAAGTTTTCTGCTAAGGGAGTGGAGGAGACCGATTTATTGGAGGGAGCTTGAAGGAAGTGATTTAAGATGGAACTAGATGATAGGGAAGGATTATTAAAAGGTATGCCTATAGAAGGTGTGCCTGTTATTCCCAACGGTGGTTTGGTAACAGGGGAGATCGAAGGTATAAAAATGTATTCAGAAGGTAATATCCTCAATATCCGCGTTCTCGACAGTGAGGATATGGGCAAGATGGCGAATTTTGTCGCCAATGAGGTAGGGAAAACCATCAAGGTGTTGGTTGGGGAATGTCGTCACCTCTCCCTTAAACCAGGGGATATAATCGAGTTGCCCATTAGCTATGAGGGTGACGAAAGAGGAGGGGGGTATCTCGCTTCCGGAAATAATCTATCTATAAGGCGGAGAAGGCGGAAAGGAAGGTGAGTAAATGGAGAGATATTTTAAACCTTTTTGTATTGCTCCTCACCCGGATGTTATAGGTGCTTGGAGGGAGGAGTATGAAGCTCGTATGAAGGAATTAGGCGATATGCCTATGGTCAGGATCGCGGAGAAACCCAAGCCCTATGGATTGGATGATGAGGTCATCTATCCCAAGGCAGAGATAAGGGGATGGGTCTTGACCGCGCCTCGTCCTCCTATCGTTTCTAAAGTCAGCGGAGTGGTGAGGATAGTGGTGCTTCTAGTCGATTTCGAAGATAACGAAGCCTCCACAGACCCAGAACATTATTATGATTTCCTTTTTTCAGATGGAACCTATCCTACTGGTAGCCTGCGCGATTACTATACCGAAGTTTCCCACGGGAAGGTGTTGTTGTATGGAGATGTATTCGGCTGGTATCGTGCTCCTAATCCTTACTCATACTATACCAATAAACAATATGGGCTCGGCAAATACCCAAATAACGTTCAAAGGATGGTCGAGGATACGGTAGCTTTAGCCAGCAGTGAGGTTGATTTCTCCCTCTACGATAGCAACAGAGATAATTATGTCGATGCTTTGATAGTTGTTCACGCTGGGCCAGGAGCGGAGGTATTCCCTCCTTCGGGAGCGCTGAATAATATATGGTCGCATAAGTGGGTTACTAGCCATACCTTGGACTATAATGAAGTTAATATGTTCGCCTATCTGACCGTTCCTGAGGATGGGAAGCTGGGGGTATTTGCCCATGAGCTTGGTCATCTCCTCTTCCGCTGGCCAGACCTTTATGACTATGTTTATCCGAAATCTTCTGGACTGGGGGAGTGGTGTGTGATGGCTTCGGGAAGCTGGAACAATGGGGGCGATACTCCTGCTCATCCCTCTGCCTGGTGCAAGCTGCAGCAGGGTTGGATCGATCCTATCACCATCGAAGATAGAGGGATGATAGCTATCCCTAGAGCAAATGATTATCAGAGAGTATACAAATTGTGGACTGATGGGAAGCCTAAGGATGAGTATTTCCTCCTGGAGAATCGTAAGAAGCACGGCTTCGATTCCTCTCTTCCGGGAGAAGGGCTTCTGATCTATCATGTTGATGAGGACCAAACGAATAATAATGACGAGAGACGCTACAAAGTGGGGCTTATGCAAGCTGATGGCAAGAACGATCTGGCGAGAATAGGTGGCAATCGAGGGGATGATGGCGATCCCTTCCCCGGCAGTTCTGATAATCGATGTTTCGACGAAAACTCGAATCCCTCTACCGATGATTACGACGATTATCCGACCGGGGTCTCGGTTACCGACATCAGCGATCCTGGGAGTATTATGTATGCCCAGGTAGATGTAAGAAAAAGGATAGTCCCAACTGGACCTGAAGTGCCAACGCCCACTCCTGAGGAGCTCGAAGCAGGAGTTGAAAAGCTCTCTCTATATGAAATATCTGAGGCTGTTCTTCACCCCTCTCATCGGGTCGTGCATCTGGTGACAGAGGTCGAGGGGATCGGGAGATTAAGAGCTAGTGCTTTAGCTGGAATAGGGATCATTA
>CAZSTA010000016.1:7690-14242 GCA_964609495.1 uncultured bacterium
GGAGAATTTAGCTAGTACCTCCTCGGAAGTAGTAGCTAGTGCTTTGGCATCCTCAATAGAGACTGCGAGCGGATATATAGTTCAGGCTAAGAGACTTCTAGGGATGTGATCTCCCTCAAAAAATCGGGGACGAATAAAGGGAACTTTTTCACCTTGAGTCCTATTGCCTGCAAAAGTTCCCTTTAAAGAGGCACTCTAGGTATCTTATAGAGTGCCTCTTTATTTATCCATTTATTCGCCCCGCTTTCTGAAAATTTATTCAATTATTTACCGAATAAATCTCCTTCAAGCTAAGGAATCGGGATCGGGGAAGAACATACTTTCCATAAATACGTTCTGGAAATTCGCGTGTCCACATAGTTCTATATATTCCACATCCTGAGTCACCTGCTCGGCCCTTTCCCGTTCCTTTTTAGATAATAGGGCGATCTTAGCCCCCACTCCGGCCGCATTACCGATCGATTTTATCCTTTCCAAGGGGATCTGGGAGGGAAGCAAGCCGATGATCCGAGCGCTCTGACGATCTATGTAATTGCCGAAAGCTCCTGCCAGAAGCACTTCGTGGATATCATCATCATCGATTCCCAACTCCTCCTTCAATATCTGGATTCCACTGAGGATAGCTCCCTTCGCTAGCTGGACCTCTCGCACATCCCTCTGAGTCAGGACTATCGGCTCATTGAGCTGGCTTTCCTCTTTCTTGATTAAGATGAAACTCGAGCCGTTCTCACCCTCTACGATCCTCTCTCTCCAAGCAGGACTCAGTCCTTCGGGAGGATCATCGGGATCGCAGATCCTTCCAGTCTCATCTATTATCCTCTTGGTGATGAGAACAGCAACCGCATCTACTAATCCCGAGCCACAGATTCCCTGGGCAGGAACATCTCCTATCGTGGTGATCGCGATATCATCTCCGCTATCGAATATATGATTGATAGCGCCAGCGGCGGCTCTCATCCCGAATTTGATATGCGCTCCCTCGAAGGCTGGTCCTGCCGCGGTAGAACAGGATATTAACCTCTTGCTAGAGCCTAGGACTATCTCTCCGTTCGTTCCGATATCTATTGTCAAGCGTATCTCATCGTCCTCATATATAGCAGAGGCCAGAATGACACCTACCGTATCCGCTCCTACAAAGCCCGCGATATTGGGGAGGGAATAGACCGAGGCGCAGGGATTGATCTTAATCCCCAATTCCCTCGCTCTAGCCCTTACTGGTTCCTCGACTACTGAGACATAAGGAGCTAAAGCTAGATGAGTAGGATCGAGGGAGAAGAAGAGGTGATGCATACAGGTATTGCCCACTACAGTCATCTTATATATATCCTTTGCTCCAACTTGACTTTTATCGACTAACTGAGCGATAAGCTCGTTGATAACGCCTATCACACATTCATTTAGCTTCTCCAGGCCATCCTTCGAGGTGGTAACAAGGTTTATGCGGGATACGACATCATCACCATATACAACTTGCGGATTCATAGCCGAGGCTACCGCTAGATCCTCACCAGTGTTGAGATCTAGTAGTCTCCCTACTATGGTGGTAGTTCCAATATCAAAGGCGATGCCATAATTATCGCTAGTTGTATCACAGCATTGAAATTCCACTATCTGGTCATCGACTATCACCGCGGTTAATTTATTATCCGACTCTCTTACTATCTTGGGAAGGTTACGCAACGTTTGGAGATTAAACCCTACTCCCTGAGAGGGAGGAATCCTCCCCTGAAAGGGAACTTTTTTACCTTGAGTCCTATTTGAAGCAAAAGTTCCCTTTTCTACCTCTCCTATTTTATCTATGGGGGAGGAATCTCTCCTTGACTCTTCTGTCCTGGTAAGAAGAGGGGTATTCGAAGAATGGGATGGGGGGCTAGATCTTTCTTCTAAACCAGAATTTAAGTTCGGGATATGCCCCTCTATATTATCGTTTTTATTTTCATTTAACCTGCTATCTATCGCCCTTTTCACCCTCTCCCAATCGGAGATCTGATTCTCCAGAGAAGATTCCTCTAGCTCTAAATATATCTTCTTAACCTCTGGATCAAGATCTATCTTTCTCTCCACACCTTCGATCAGTACCTTCTGATTAGCTAGCCTAGATCTACTGGGAAGAATGACCGCTATATCGCTTTCCACCCTAGTTTGGCAAGCCAATCTATAGCCCATCTCCAATTCTGCGGCGTGAAGGCGGCGCTTCTCCGTCTCTGTAGGAGGGGAGACGCCATTCATTACTTGCACCTTGCACTTACCACAAGTTCCTCTACCTCCGCAAGTACTCTCCAAGCCGATCCCAGCTAAGATGGCAGCCTCCAATATCGTCTCTCCTGCGGGTATAGAAACTATCTTTTTAGTGGGGAAAAATGTAACTTTGACTTTATTCATCTACCTTTTATTCCTTCCTTTCAAACTTAAATCTGGTTATGATTGCGACTTTAAAGGGGACTTTTGCCGACAAAAATATATAAGGTTAAAAAGTTACCAGAATTCAAAAGTCCCCTTTATTTGTTGAGCATTTGCTCAGCCCGATCTAAAAGATATTTAGCTCCCTTATGATCTGGTTGAATTTCGAGAACCGCGGATAATATCGGGATAGCGCTATCAAGTTCTCCGATATCGTAATATGTTCTTCCCAACCAGTAAAGGGAATCGATGTTGTGTGGATCCAGCTCATAAGCTCTTTCGAACTCCTGAATAGCTAGATCGAACTTTCCCAAAGTATAAAGCTCATATCCTAGATTATGATGTCCAGCGGAAGCCTCCTGCTTATCGGGATTAAGATCTAGAAACCTTCCCTGATAATCTGCGTAGCCCTCTATATATCCCGTCTTTTTATAAGCTCTTCCTAGCCAGTCGTGAGCTTTGGCAAAGTCGGGATTAAGTTCCACAGCCATCCTCAACTCCTCAATAGCAGATTCAAGCAGACCCTTCGAGTATAGATCGTATCCCCTCAAATAGTGATTATAAGCATCCACTCCATATTGAGCTTCATCTTTCGTCCTCTCCAAGAACCATTTCGCCTCGGAGTTATGGGGATCTATTCTGAGGACCTCTTCCCATTCTTCTATCGATTTTCTGAGATTATTGGTCTCTTTATATATCCTAGCTAGCCAATAGTGTGCTTTGAGGGAGTTATTATCCATCCAGATCGCTTTTTTGAATCTATCAATAGCTTCTTCAGTTCTACGAGCGGTGTAGAGACCATAACCCAATTCGAAATACCCTTCCGCCACCATAGCGCGGGTATCTTGCCCATAATCTCCATAAGGATCTAATTCCATAACCCTCTCACACTCCTCAATCAGCTTAACGTACCATCTGGTTCTATAATATAGAGTGGCAAGATGATAATGAGCCTCGGTATAGTCTGGATCAGCCTCGACAGCTCTCTCAGCATAATTGATGGCTTCCTTCCAGAGAGGATTATCGGGGAAACCCTTCTCCCCATATCGCTCGATAGCTCTGTTGGTGTACTCGATCGACTTAGTTAATAAAGCATGAGCATCTTCATAGGTATATTCCTCCTCCTCCTCAATTACAGTCACTTCCTCCAGTTCTCTGTTAGCAGACTCTGGTTTGATCAGCTCTAAGCCCTTTAGAATTTGTTCGACCAATCTGTCCTTGAGCTTGGTGATCTCTCCCTTCTCCCCTTGCGCACCTTGTTGCCAGATGACTTTACCAGATTCTATATCGATCAATTGGAAGCTGAGCAGGATGTAGGGATCGGCTGATTCATATATCCCGAAGACGAGTAGGTCCGCGGCTAGCTTTTTTCCTACCTGTTGAGCAGTCCTCTTATCCATAATCTTCAATTCAGACAGTCCCATCCATTCCCATATTCTTCGCACTTCCTCCTGATCTATCACCTCCACCTTGCCCGCTTTCGATAGGTCGAGGATTAACATACTGAGCAAAGTATTGTTTAACCAATCCAGATTTTCATCTCTACTGAGGCTGGTAAAGGGAAGGATAGCTAAACTCTTCTCGGAAGCCTGTGTTATCGCGCTAAGCGTGATAATAGAGATAATTATGATTACTGTGAATATCGCTACTCTTGATCCGAAACTACCAGTCATCTTATCTCCTCCTCGGGATTAACACGGTCTTTGAAACCCGAAAAGTTAATCCCTCTATTGTTTCGCCGAAGAAATAGATATAGTGATTTTAGAAGTCGCGGGAATCGATATGGAAAAAGTCCGTTGTTCATCTTCAACTTGAGGTTTGATCTCCTCTTCATTCCTCTTGATACTTATTGGGTTATGGGAATAAACTACTACGCTTGTCTCTACCTCCTCTTCCCAAGGATTCTCCACCGTTATCTTGAACTTGTCTTCCTCGTTCTCGGTCTCAATTAGATCAAGATACTCCACACATCCAGCCGCTCTATTATCGAAGTCGATCAATATCCCTCCAAAATCCTCTTTGCATACCAGAGCCGCATGAGTGATCCAACTTATATCGCCAATATGAGAGATAGTCTCCCGTATATTTCCCTCGAATACTAACAATCCCTCGCAGGTCATCCCCGCCTTTCCTTCCTGCTCTCCGTCATATCTGATCAGACCTTGGGGGGCGCTCTTGATGGTATCTATAGCTCGATCTAAGAAGTAACTATCACCGGTCAATCTCCATAGAGTCAATAACATCGAGGCGTTCATATTTCCATAGCGATGCCCGCTGAATCCGATCGATTTGAATTTGACGGATTCGAAATAGCTACCCTCGGGCATTCGAGTATTCCAAGCGAACTTGAAGCTACAAGCATAGTGGGCTAATAACTTGGCGCACTTCAACCATCTCTCGTCCTTAGTTTGCAGGTAAAGTTCTAGATATCCTCGCAGAGAGTGACTAGCGGTCTCATCTAAACCCACGCGAGGGGCGTTATCGACCGGGTCTAGGAGCGGACAGCCACGAGAGAAGATTCGATCATAGTAATATCCAGCGGCTCTCTCCGCCACTTCTAAGTACCTCCTCTCACCAGTTATCCCATAGGCTCTGGAGAGGGCTGCTACCCAATCCATATTGAGATAGTCGGGCCTATTCCAGAGGGTCCTTTTGGTCACCGTCCTCCCATCTTCAGGATCGAAGAACATCCCGAATACACCATTAGGAGCAATTCTACATAGAGTATCTAAATTGCTCAGAGCCGTATCTTTCCATTTCGGCTTGTCTATTCCCTTCTCCTTCGCATACTCATAAGCTCTGAGCATAAAATAAACCGTCTCGGATACGGGGGTCCCGGCTATTTTATTTTTGGGGATATCGAAGTTCTCTCCAGGAGTGCCAGTTCCTCGCCACCAAGCTAGATCCGCGCTCCACTTCTTCGTGATCTCGTTGAAGGCGGAGTAGTAGAAACCAGAAGGACTCACCGCCGAGGCGATATTATCGAGAACTTTAGTCGCCTTATCTATCATCTCCTCGTTATTAAGGTGGTATCCCAATCTTAACAGATGATAGCCAGATGTTCCTCCATTAGTCCAGCCAACGGTCATTCCGCGTTCACGGAAGGATTTTCCCCCATCGTAGTTGAGCGTCTCCTGAAATATGTTGAACTCCTCGACATAATGATAGAGAAAGCCCTTGCCAAGCAATTGCAAAGTCTGCTCTGGACTCGACCAGTGGTTATAATCTCCTTTATCGCTATTCCTGTAATACCAAGCTTTGTAGAAGGGTCCGTAGCTATGAACTTCCTCGGATCGAGTGGCATAATGGAAGACATCGAAGTTGAGTTTATCACCCGGGGATATCCTAAAGCAAGGATTTATCCCCATCATATTCGTCCACAAGACTTGATTTAATCTTTGGGGATGCTCATATATCATGGGATAACCTATACCTCCATACCATCGCCCTTTACTATCGAGTCCTACTGCTAGACAGCTAGCTCTATCTCCATAATAGGGGAGAGTGGCGATGCCATAAGCGTTATCCTTCCAATGGAAGAAGAAAAGAGGGGTCGGTTGAGAGACGGTAGCATAGCGAGAGGAAGAATCGATAGGAAGATATAGTCTCTTCTCCCTCATCTTATCCCACTCTATTAGATCGTCAGGTATTCCCCCTTCAGCGTATCGCTTTGAACCAGCCATATAGAAGGATGGATTATCGGTGTTGAGGGTGTACCAACTCTCCGCTCCTAATATCCAGGTATCCCTATCCCCAACATATTCGAAGGTTAGATTCTCTATGAAACAATAGACTCCCGCCCACTCCTCGGCGGTTATCTTCCCGGTGACATTCCAGGGATTAGACTCGGCATCGAGCAATTTGGAGGAAAAAGTCAGGGTCTTATCATCAACCTTCTTCAATTTTTCTATATTAGTGCCTCTTCTCTGAGTCACAAAAGAGGTGATAATAAACGATCCATAATCCTCATCACTATATGATATTAGTTCCCAATTATCATTTTTCTCGGAATATATACCAATAGTCCAATCGCTATCTCGCTTCAAGCAAGCTAAAGCGCTAGTAGGAGTAACTATCACGGTATCAGCTACTCCATCACCATTAAAATCCTCCTCGACGATCCTTATGTCCTGATCTGCCATTCACTTCACC
>CAZSTA010000016.1:14342-17738 GCA_964609495.1 uncultured bacterium
AATGACTTTTTAAGCCTTCATTCCCGTTAAAGTGATACCCTGAACTAAATACTTCTGGGCGATGAAGAATAGGACTAAAACAGGGATAAGCGCCACGGTGGACATAGCCATAAGGGGCTGAAACTTTATAGCATATTGAGTTTGGAACGCTCGTAGTCCTAAAGCTATAGTGAATTTATTTAATGAATTAAGATAAATCAATGGCCCCATAAAGTCCGACCAGGTCCAGGTGAAGGAGAACACAGCCACAATAGCTAAAGCTGGCTTAGAAAGTGGTAGTATTACCCGACTGTATATCCCTAAAAAACCACATCCATCTATCTTAGCCGCATCATCCAGCTCCTTAGGAATAGTCAGAAAAAACTGCCTTAGAAGAAAGATGAAAAAAGGATTTCCAAAATAACCGGGGATAATAAGGGGCTTGAAGCTATCAATCCATCCCAGGCGGCTGAAGAGAAGATAGATAGGGATCATAGTTACCTGTCCAGGGAGCATCATAGTGGATAGAAGAACTAGGAAAAGAATGTCGCGCCCTCTGAATCTAGTACGGGCAAAGCCGAAAGCGATAAGGGAGGAGGAGATTATAACCCCGATCATATAAAGAATAGCTACGATAGCAGTGTTCTTGAAGAAGAGAGCAGAAGGCAATATTCTCCAAGCATCTACATAGTTCGACCAAAGAACTGGCTTAGGTATCCACTCCGGGGGAAAGGTATAGACCTGAGTCGAGGGCTTGAGGGAAGTCGAAATCATCCAGAAGAAGGGAAGAAGGAATATAATAGAGCCTAGTGAAATTACCACATAAGCTATGATCTTAACCATCGTCTCTCGGAAGTGCTTGGTTTCATACCATTTGGGTTTACTTATAACAGCCATCGCCTGCTACCTCCTCCTGCTCACTAGCTCCCCTTCATAATATACCCATAGGGGCGAGCTTTTGAATACCGTCAGAGTCGCGACCAGAATAACTACAAATAGGACCCAAGCCAAAGCCGAGGCATATCCCATGTGAAACTTCTGAAAGGCGGTCCTATACAGATACAAAACGTAGGTAAGGGTAGCGTTATTAGGTCCTCCACTGGTCATAATATAGGTTTGGGTGAAGATCTGGAAACTGCCGATAATCCCCATAATGAAGGTGAAAAATATAGTGGGGGTTAGCATAGGCAAAGTTATATGGATGAGCTTCCTAAAGCTACCAGCACCATCAAGCTCAGCCGCCTCATATAGTTGGGCTGGAACCCCCTGAAGTCCAGCTAAGAAGATGAGCATACTTCCCCCAACTCTCCATAAGCTCATCATGATGATCGCGGGCATCGCCCAGGTTTCGCTGAATAGCCAGGGTAACTTCGGTAACCCTATCAAACTTAACATATAGTTAACTAAACCGAAATCGGGATGAAGCAACCAGATCCAAAGAAGAGCGACTGCAACCCCTGAGATAACGGAGGGAAGGTAGTATATCGTTCTATATATCCCTATTCCCTTTATCTTTTGATTCATAAATGAGGCTACAATCATAGCGAAGGTCAACCCTAAGGGAACGCTCACGAAGGTGTAGTAGATGGTATTTATAAGAGCCTTCCAGAACAGACGATCCTTGTTGAGGATCTTAACATAATTCTTTATCCCTATGAACTTAGCCGGGGTCATCATATCAGATTTGAAGAAGCTTAGCCCGAAGGAATAGATCATAGCCCCTATAGTGAATATTAGGAAGCCTATTATCCAAGGGGAGATAAATAGATAGCCCGCTATCTCTTCCCTCTGCCATTGGGATAATCTCCTCCGGCGACCTTTAGGAATCATTATCTTCATAATCAATCTCTCCAGTTATGTTTTCGATAAAGAATAGATCGTGACTGCCGTGAAGTTGACAGCCACGATCTTCGATTACTAGAATCAACTAATCCTCAGCCAACATCTCGTTTATCTCTTTGACTATTGGGGGAATTGCTTCCTCCGGGGTCGTCTTATTTAACACGAAGATCTGCTCTAGGACAGGATTTAGTAGCTCGTTGACCTCACCCTGCCTCTTCATAAGGGGAACAGGTCGAGCATAATTCAGAGCAGCCTCTACGAAGATCTTGACGTTCTTATCAGCCTTAGCCCCAGCGGAATCCGTTTCGTACTCTCTAGCAATAGAGATTCTAGCTGGCTGTAGGGCTCGGACTTCCATCCTGATACGGTTGGCCTCGGGGCTGACTATGTGGTAAAGAACCTTCCAAGCCTCCTCCGGATGCTTCGTCCTGGCATAGATGGAATAGCCGTCCGTTCCAAACATAGTAGCTCGACCAGCTTTGCCCTTAGCGAGATGTTGAGCATCCCACTCGAACTCCGCGGTCTCCAGCAGCCAGGGGATATCCCAAGAGCCGTTATACTGCATAGCTGTTTTGCCCACGGGGAAGGTGGTCCAGACGTTCTGCTCACCCATATCAGCAGACTTGGGAGATATCTCCCAGGTCCAGGTCATATCATACTGGACTTGTAGAGCCTCCACAGCAGGTGCCTGATCGATCAGAAGCTTGCTACCAACTACCTCTTCCTCAGGATGGATCAATCCGCCATTCTGCCAGATCCAATAGGCGAAACGATCGAGATAAGGCTGAACCTGGAAGCCCCATTGATACTTCTTGCCAGATTCGTCAGCCTTAGTTAACTTCTTGCTTGCATCGATCAGATCATCCCAGGTCCATTCGTCGGTCGGGTAAGGGACTCCAGCCCCATCGAACATCTCCATATTATAGTAGAGACCAACTGTTCCTGCATACTTGGGCAAACCGAACTGCTTATCTCCCACAGCGAAAGCGGCATATTGGGTGGGATAGAAGTCGTTCAACTCCTCCTCAGTCATATACTTCTCGATGAGATCGTTCAGCCAGAGGAACTGACCTCTTTGAGCCCAATCCTGGTAGAAATCTCCGAATCCCATCATCACATCAGGAGCGTTGCCAGCTACCATCTGAGCGGTTACCTTCTGAACCCAATCTCCCACCAGGGGCTGATGCTCCATCTCGATATCGGGGTTCTGAGCTTCAAAGGCTTCTTTGATGAGCTTCATCATCTCGATACCATAAACAGTGCCACCTTCCCCTACAACGATCTTGACCTTCGCCGCCATCGCCGAAGGCACTACTAACAGCCCTACTAGCATTACAGAAATGACCAGAAAAGCTAACTTTTTATTTAACATTCTGTACCTCCTTATTTTTGATTATTTTATCTATCTTATCTCCTCTCGGCTCATTTATTCCCTTCACATCACTCCTTTCTTGACCAGATATATTTCTATCGAACTAAGATAGTTAATCTGGCCTTACTCCGAATCCATATTGCCTTCCCGCTAAAAAGGGAACTTTTTTACCTTGAGCTCTATTTGAAGCAAAAGTTCCCTTT
>CAZSTA010000016.1:17838-33799 GCA_964609495.1 uncultured bacterium
CGCTAAAAAGGGAACTTTTTTACCTTGAGCTCTATTTGAAGCAAAAGTTCCCTTTCTCGGAAGTGCCTGTCAAAGGCAAAGGCTTCTCCACATCCCAACTTCTCCATTACTACAAAACTTACGCAATCTACTACTCCCCAAGTCTTATCTTTATAGCGGAAGAACATCTCCAGACCAGCAGATTCCATATCTTTGTTGACATCTATTAGTTCTATAATCTCCCGGTTATTAAGCATTTCCCATAGAGCTTCCATTTGAGCATAACCAGCTCTAGCTTTTACTAGAGATAGCGCTTCATAAGTTGTCCAAGTAGTAGTAATCATATGTACGTTACTATCCACTAATTGACGGAAAAGCCTGGTAGCCTTTGGATTATTTTTATCTCTCTTATTAGCGATGGCAACCCAAGCTGAGGCATCGAGAAAAACTGGCCCTATCATCGTTTATCACCATAAAGATAGCTATGAAGATTCTCAGATAAGTCTTCTGGTCCCTCAAACATCCCAATTATTTCTAAAGCCTGTTTGATAGATTCTGGACTTCGCCTAACTGGCTCCCTGATCCTAGCCTTTGCCTCCTCAATGGTAAGGCCGATCTTAGGATACCTTTGAAATCGTAATTCATCCTCTAATCTTCGGACTCTCTCTTCCATATTTGTCAAACGCTCATTTAAGCTCTCCAAAGTTATGGCAGACATGATATCCAGCTTCCTCTGACTTAATATAGGGTCTTATCCTACAAGGAACAAGACCGCTCTTGAATTAGAATAAGGCCCTTTAGCGCTTAATCTCCATTCAGAATCCTGCTTTCTAATCCTCCTCGGTCTCTTCTAATTTCCCTATCTTATCTCTCAGCTCCGCGGCTCTCTCATATTCCTCTCTCTCTATAGCTATTTGAAGCTGATCTTTTAGGCGCTGTTTTAAGCTAGGGGGTTTGCTCTCCTCTATCTCTCTGGCCCAATTTTTCAGGAAAGCTATCTCCGAACTTGTCTCCATTAGATGCTCCTGATGATACTCCTTGAGGAAATCCTCTATCTTTTGAATCCCTGCATTTATCTGGGATAGAGCATCATCATAGTTCTTTCTCTCTAGGCTAATAGAACATCTCGCTCTGGTGTTCATCATTATCACGTAAGCTCTATACTGCTCAGTGGATATAACATCCTTCTGATCCACAGCATAATTTTTAACCAGGTCGAACATCCTCAAATTACGTTCGGTATCCCTCTTAGCCCTCTCATAATCTCCTACCTGGAATAAACTGAGATAGCGATAGTAATATTGAATCCCTTCCTGGTGTAGTTTAGCACAATCCTCACCACTTAATTTGAAGTTTTTATCAGTTCCATATCTGGATTTGTGTTCTTCAATTAGATCCAGGTAATATCTTAGTAAAGATTCTTTCCCATATGGTTTCTTGCCATCCGGTCTTTCATCCATCTCCATTTGTAGAAGTCCTAGATCTAATCTCAACTGAAGCTTATCCTTCCCATCGAGCCCAGATACCTTCCTTATGGAGAGTTCACCGGGAATGTATTCCCAGCCTTCTAAAGTATGGCTTATGTCCTTATCACCTTGCATCGTTACTCACCTAGTTATGATCGATAACTAGGCGTGTCACCTCCCCTCCTTACTCTCAAGAGTGACTTCCTAAAAACTCTCAAATATTAAGCTTAAATATCTCCTCAGCGGTTTGAGAGAAACACTTATCCAACTGCTCTTTTGTGAGATTCAGAGCTCGATATTTGGCAAGCTCTGCGCCTATATTGGTAGCGAGATCACTGCCAAACATAACTCTGTCAGCAGAAAAGCTATTTATCATTCTTCGGATATCCTCGCTAACGCACCATGAGGTTTCCAGGAAGATGTTATCGCATTCCGAGGCAGCTACCATCGCTCCGGGCGTTAGAATTCCAAATCCAGCATGAGCTAGGATTATATTTAGGTTTGGATACTGACGAGCGCGAGGAATGCAAAGCGAAGGGAGGGAAAATGGTATCCCCGGTCCAGTGTGAACCATAACCGCTATTCCTAGCTCATCAGCAGTTTCAAATACCACGCCACCATCCTGCGAAGTGGGGTTCACTGCCTGACCAGCAGGGTGAAGTTTAACCCCCACAAAACCGAGTTCCTCTACGCAACGAGATACCTCCTTGAAATATTCATCTTTATCCCTATGAGGATTAAGACTCGCTATACCGAATATCCTTCCCGGATATTTTTGAGATAATTCCGCGATCTGATCGTGAACTGCCATTGGATCGGGAGCGCCTGGAAAGGGCTGGACTAACGATATATCGATTCCATTCTCATCCATAGCTCCAATTAGCTCCTCTTCCGTAGCGATATCCTCATATACTCGACAAGTTCCTAAGTGTGAATGAGTGTCGATTATCATTTAGATCTCCTCTCAAGTCTCGAAGTTGAACATATTCTCCGTAGATATTTTAACAGTTTATAGCAACTTTGTCAAGAAAAATCGGATATTCTTATTTGCGAACATAAGTTCGACTTATCCCCAGAACTATCCACAGTTGTGGATAAGATCAGATGTTATTCTAAGTAGTTTCAAAGAAGTTTCTGACTGCTTTGTCGGAGATGTTCGAGATTAGATTAGACCTTGAACTCTCACTAAATCACCATCCCCTAACCCCTCCCGTCTTGGTTTTTGCTGAATTAATAAGGCTATCAAAGAATCTTGCTAATTATCCCCCTAACCCCCTCCCATCAAGGGAGGGGGGGGCTAAAGGGCTTTAGTTCAATCTCAGCGTTCCCTCTCCCCTCGTGGGAGAGGGCTAGGGTGAGGGGGAATTAGTCTTGAACTCACAATCGAAAAACTGAGAATAACCAATTATCTGAAACTACTTAATATTCAGTATAACACCACAGAAGAAAAAAATCAAATAAATTTGATTTTCCACCCTTGACATATAAATGAATATATGTTATAATTATAACAATTAGTATAACAAAAGGGGTATATGTTAAATCATTATCCCTCACTGGGGAGGTGGTGGGACGATTATGACAGAGGAAAATAGGAAAAGAATTGAGATAATTGTATATAGGAGATATCGGGCCCATCACCTGGGCGTGGCATAGGAGTTTGCTATGTAGTATGGTAAGTAGATCGTTTGTGCCAACAGATCTGATTTGCTTTCTGATTGATGATAGATATTAAGGCCGTAGGTGATTCCCTATGGTCTTTTTGCATAATTGGGGAGCAGAATTTATATCGCTATTCTAAAATAAAGCCATAGGGTCTGATATCCTGTGGCTATTTTTATTCAATTTAAGGAGGTCCAGATAATTGAGTGATGCTGAAGGAATAGTAGTAAGAACTTCCAGTGGTCATTATTATGTCCAGCTAGATAATGAGGAGATCAAGGAGTGCTTTATCCGAGGTAAGCTTAAGAAGGAATTGATTTACCCTATTAGCGAAAGCAGACGCCAGGTGGTAGATGAGGTGAGGAGAACTAAGATAGTCGATCCTGTGGCTGTAGGGGACAGGGTGAAGATCAGCTATGATGGAGTGGAAATAGGGGTGATCGAAGAGATCATTCCCCGGCGAAGCGCCCTTCATCGAAGGGCAGCAGGACCAATCCCTCTGCGCCAGGTGATCGTAGCTAACCCCGATCAAGTCATAGTGGTTTTCTCAACTAAAACTCCCCGTTTTAACGCCTATTTTCTAGATCGCTTTCTGGCAATGGCTGAATCAGAGGAGTTGAAAACTATTATCTGTATAAATAAGATAGATCTGGCTGATATCGAGGAGTTTGAAGCGATCGCTGATATCTACAGAAAGATAGGATACGAAGTTCTCCTTACGAGTGCAATTACTGGAAGAGGGGTGGAAGAATTAAAAGATATTCTGAAAAATAAGCTCTCAGTCCTTGCTGGTCCTTCGGGAGTGGGTAAATCGACTTTGTTGAATGTTATCGAGCCGGGGTTAGGGTTGAGAGTCCGAGAGATCAGCAAAAGCACCAGTAAAGGTAAGCATACCACTAGCAACGTTGAGCTTCTACCTCTGAAGGAGCTGGGAGGCTTTGTTGCGGATACTCCGGGATTAAGGGAATTGGCTTTCTGGGAAGTGCCTCAAGAGGATTTAATATACCTTTTCCCAGAGATGCGTCCTTATATAGGAAAGTGCAAATTTCCCGATTGCTCCCATAATACCGAGCCAGATTGTGCTGTAAAGGAGGCGGTCAAGAAGGGAGAGATAAATGAGATAAGATACAACAGCTTCTTGAGAATTTATAGGACTCTGGGATAAGCTTCGATATTTATCTATAACTTCATATCGCTTAGGTATAGCAAGTTCAGATATTCTAGATGTTGTGATCATCTCTTCTCACGTAAATACTCTGAGCTATCTCCTCCTCCAGAGCTATCTGAGTTTCCGCTACTTGAATCACATAAGATGGAAATCTCTGATGAATCTTTATCTTGACTCCGGGAGCTATCCCGAAGGACATTAACCGATGTAACCGAGGATGATTCTTAGTCAATATATAGGCTACGGTTACTATCTCTCCAATATTAACCGAGGTTAGGGGAACTATGACGCTCTCGACCATTTTCTTAGCCTCTAGGCAACATTTTCCCTTGGGGATAGGCAATCCGTGAGGGCATTCTCTAGGGTGCCCCAGGAGAGTGCAAATGCTATCGGTGACCTCTTCAGAGAGGACATGTTCCAATTTACATGCTGAATCTTCAATGTTATTAGTATCTGTTTCTAGAACATCAACTAAGAGGCGTTCAGCTAAACGATGTCTTCTGATGATCTGCCTGGCTCGCTCTTTGCCCTCTGGAGTAAGAGAAACCCGCCCATCTTTAATATTGATAAGGCTTCTCCCGACCATCTCCTCTAAAACGCTGGGATTTATGCCTTCTGGCAAGTTATCTTTTATTGCTTCTAGTTCCTGTTTTCCCTGCTCCTTTAAGGTCCAAATTACCTCCAGTGTCTCATCGACTTCATTTATTTTCTGAGCGGACATAGCCATAATCCTTCTCCCTCCTAAACAATCTCCTAATAAGCTTCCCTAATCTGGATTCGGTTGGTATATCATATCCACAGTTAGGGCATTTTACCATATCGCATGATTTATGAAGAGGGCAGTTCCGGCAAGCAGCCTCGCCCTTTTCAAATTCAAATCCGCATAAAGGACATTTCACAATACGACCCCCAATGCTCTCAAGATCCAATTCAATATCGCTCCTACGAGGATAGAATAAGGTATTATAAAAGCTACTATCGCTATAGCTGTCTTAAATCCTCTTTCCTTTATGATAACGAAGAAGTTGGCTATACAAGGAACGAAGAGGGTGATCACTACCAGACTCACTATCATTTGGATGTGATCCAACTTCCCCTCTCTAGCTAATTGATAAAACCCCGCGGCTCCATAATCTCGCCTCAGAAATCCCAAGAGGAAACCTTTAACGCCCTCGGGGGGTAGATCTAATAAACCTGAGATAATGGGGCTTGCTGATTGCTCTAAGAAAGCTAGTAATCCTATTTTATGAAAGACGAATAGAACGAAGGTGCCCATTAAGAATAAGGGAACAGCTTCGATGAGGAACCACTCGACTCTGGTATAAGTCTTTATTAGGATATTGTAGAGCTTGGGGACCCTAAGAGGAGGTATCTCCAATATGAAATCTGAGGTTTCGCCTGGTAGTATCTTTGAAGCCAGGTATCCCACCAGGAATAGCTGAAGAGCGACTACGGAGAAGACCAAGATAATGGCGGAAGTCCCTATCCAAGATAGCATCCCAATTATTACCCCTAGTTGAGCAGAACAAGGAATACCTAAAGCCAGAAGTAGAGTAGCGATTATTCGCTCCTTCTTGGTTTCCAAGATTCGAGTGCTCAAGGTCGCCATAGTATCACATCCCAACCCTAGGATCATTGGTAAAGCTGCCTTTCCATTCAACCCCATCTTTTTGAATATTCGATCGGCCATAATAGTGAGGCGGGGAAAATAGCCCGAATCCTCCAATATCCCAAAGGCCAGGAAGAAAGTCCCTACGATCGGCATAACGAGCGCCACCGCATAGGTCAATCCTACTGTTATGAGGCCATATTTGCCCACCAAGGCTTCTTGAATAATAGGGATCGGCAGGATAATCTCGAGCAGGTGAGCGATCCAAGGGTTTATATATCCTCCGAATAGCTTATTTTCCATAAGGTCAACTAGAGTTCCAGCCCCAAACTCCCCCACGAATTTAAATACTAAGTAGAGGACCGCTAAGAATATAGGGATCCCGGTAAGGGGACGCATTGTCAATTCGCTTATCTTTTGGTTGAGAAGCGTTTTCTGAGGTAAGCTTGATATCACCTCTTGAACTATCTTCTCCATCTCCCTCTGTCTTATCTGAGCTATTATATAGTTCAAAGGAACATTATACTTGGCTTTAACACTCCTCGCTATATCATCTATCTGCTTGGCAATGTCCTCTCCGTAATTACCCTCGATCCATCCTCTTATACTATTTTCTCCAGCTAGCGTCATCAATCCTATTGATCTTGCGGATATGGGTGGAGATTCTAAAATAGTCTCTATTTGCCCTAAAGCAGATTCGATTATCTCTCCATAGTCGATTCTCACCTTAGATTCGAGAGCATTAGTAATGCTTCGTTTTAGATTTGGTATACCGATCCCATTCGTAGCGGTAGTAGTTACCACTGGCACCCCCAATATCTCCGCTAATCTGTCAACATCAATGCTGATCCTTCGCTGTTCGGCTTCGTCTATCATATTTAGATCCAAAACGATCGGTAGATCCATCTCTATTAACTGGGAGGTGAGAAGAAGGGTTCTCAGCAGATTCTTAGCATCAGCTACTTGTAACACCCAATCAGGTCTCTCCATAAGCAAAACATCTCTAGTTACCTGCTCATCCTCGGACATCGGGAGCAGGCTATTAACTCCAGGGGTATCTACGACCTCTATTACTTTATATCCAACTCTTCCAGCTCCTCTAGCTATCTCAACCGTCGTTCCCGGATAGTTGGACACTACAACATATCTTCTCGTGAGATGTCCAAAGACCACGCTTTTTCCTACATTGGGATTACCTACTAAAGCTAACATCGGATACTTCTTGAGATCACCAAGGCGATGTCGGTGTCTCCCTCCTCTTCTTCCCTCACTATGACTGTGATCCCACATCTTCCTAGATTCATCTTTTGAATGTTTTAGTCTATGTCGATGCACCTTTCCTTCCTTTCCTATTCCCTGTCATCTACAATTATGAAAACGGGAAGCATTCTCAATTAAAGATCATAAATTACTCCTAATCCATCACACTTCAGCCAGATCCAGCCATGATATAACAGATAACGCTGGTTTTTTGGCAATATACCCTAACTCCGGACCGATAGATTTAAGCACCTCTATTATCGAGGGATCGAATTGAGAGCCACTGCATCTTATACATTCCTCTATAGCCTCTTCCCAGGCCCTCTTAGGGTGATATGTCCTCTCGCTAGTCATCGCATCCAGGGAATCGGCTACTGCTATTATCCTCGCTCCTAAAGGGATAGTTTCCTCACTTAATCCATCGGGGTATCCTCCTCCATCCCATCTCTCGTGATGATGCCTCACAATTATCGCGATTTCCCTAAAGGCCTCAACCCTCTTCAGGATGTTATAACCTATTACAGAGTGTTGTTTGATTACTTCATATTCATCAGGTGTTAATCGCTCCTTTTTGAGAAGGATATCATCCCTAATCCCGATCTTACCTATATCATGTAGGTGAGCAGCTATATGAAATTTCTCTATCTCCGATCCAGCTAGATCCATATTCTTAGCAATCTCTACTACCACATTGGATACTCGCTGAGAATGTCCAGCAGTATAGGGATCTCTGGCATCGATAGAGGCGGTTACTACCTCTATAAGATCGTGATAATTCCTAGTTGAGATTATCATTGTAATTTAACTCCTGAAGTAGCAGGCTATTTCGATTTTGATTATCATTTTCAAATAGATCCCAAAAAAAAAGATCTCTTTTCAGCCGAACTCCAAAAAGAGAATTTATTAAATACTTTCCATATTTAATAATACCTAATCTGAGCTTTTTTGTCAAGTGCTTAAGAAAAAAATTTTCGAACTCTTTTGGTTGTAAAATCATGCTAAGAAGATCCCGGGCTTGTCTCGGGGAGCGTCACTCCACGGTAACACTCTTCGCTAGGTTACGCGGTTTATCCACATCACAACCGAGTCGATCGGCTATGTAATAAGCTAGAAGCTGAAGCGGAATTACTGCTAGAGCAGGGGATAGGATCTCCAGGGTATAAGGGATTGGAATTATATGATCCGCATATTTCTTTATTTCCTTATCTTCCTCTGAAGCAACCACGATCCTCGTTGAATCTCTAGCTTTAGCCTCTTCAAGATTCCCCAGAAGCTTGCCGTAGGTTCGCCCGGGAAGAGCAACAGCCACTATCGGAGTATTCTTATCGAGCAAAGCGATAGGACCATGCTTCATCTCACCTGCCGCGTATCCTTCAGCGTGAATATAGGAGATCTCTTTAAGCTTCAAGGCTCCTTCTAAAGCGGTGGGATAGTTGATCCCTCGCCCTAGATAGAGGAAGTCTTGGCAATCTGAGTAGAGGCGGGCACATTCTTTTATCTCCTTTGTCATTTGAAGTGTTAGTTGAGCTTTCTGAGGAAGCCTCAGTAGCTCTTCTATGATAGCTCGATGACGCTCTTTATCTACTATACCGCGTATCTCCTCCAAATATAAGGCGAGGAGATATAGACAGATGAGCATCCCACTATAGGCTTTAGTGGAGGCTACTCCTATCTCCGGTCCCGCGTGGATATATACCAATCCTCCCTCAGCTTCCCTGGTAAGGCTACTTCCCATTACGTTGACGATAGCAACAACTTTAGAGCCCTTCGCTTTCGCCTCTCTTACCGCCGCAAGTGTATCAGCGGTCTCGCCAGATTGACTTATAGCCACGGTCAGGTTGTTATCGAGGATAATAGGATCGCGATAGCGGAACTCAGAACCTAGATCAACCTCCACTGGCAGACGGATAAGTTTCTCTAGTATATATTTACCCACTAGACCAGCATGATAAGCTGTCCCACAAGCTATAATCGATATCCGCTGGAGTCTCCTGATCTCCTCTTCGTTCAATTTTAAATTCTCTAGGATAACCTTCCCTTCACCAGGGAATAGTCTATTAGACATTGCGCTGCGAAAGACATCGGGCTGTTCGTTGATCTCCTTGAGCATAAAGTGCTTATAACCGCCCTTCTCTGTCATCATTACATCCCATTGGATATCCGTTATAGCTTTGGATACCAAAATTCCCTCTCTCGTTACCTTGACTCCGTCCCTGGTGAGGACTGCTATTTCCCCATCGTCCAGAAATATTATCCTTCGAGTGCGGGAGAGAAGAGCTGGAACATCGGAGGCGATAAATTGTTCTCCATCGCCTAAGCCTACTACCAGCGGGCTTCCTTTCCTAGCAGCTACTATCCTGTCAGCTTCGAGCGCGCTCATAACTCCTAGCGCATAACTCCCTTCTATCTCCTCAAGTGCCTTATGCACCGCTAGCTCCAGATCGCCTCTATAATGCTCCTCGATCAAGTGAGCGATCACCTCGGTATCGGTCTCGGTGCGAAAAGTATGCCCTGTTTTCTGCAATTGCTCCTTTAAGGGCAGGTAATTGTCGATGATCCCGTTATGAACAACGAGCAATTTTTCGGTGCAGTCGGTATGAGGATGAGCATTATAGACGGTAGGACGGCCATGCGTTGCCCATCTAGTATGCCCAAGCCCTATATGTCCTTTAACTATTTCGTCCTTTAAACTCTCCTCTAAGTTACATATTCTTCCTGAGCATTTCTTCAGTAATATACGATCGCCTTCAATAATAGCAATCCCAGCCGAATCGTAACCGCGATATTCTAAGCGGTGAAGTCCATCCAAAAGTATAGGGGCGGCTTCTTTATCTCCTATATAACCGATTATTCCACACATTAAATTCACTCCTTATAATTTGCGATTTATATAAATCTCTACTATTTTAGTCGTAGTTTAAAGATAAGTTTCGGTTATTATATCACAGGTTGGTATAATAGTCAATATAAGATGGAAGTAGCGAAGCGTATAAAATCTGGGATCTAATTTACTTTGCATTACACCCTCCCCCTATCCCCCTCCCATCGAGGGAGGGGGGAACTAAAGAGAGCGAGCTTATCTCGATGTCCCCTCTCCCCTCGTGGGAGAGGGCCAGGGTGAGGGGAAGTTATAATTCGATCTGAAATCATTTTGATCCCCGATTCTATATGCTTCCGCGATAATAAAAACGATTGACATAATAGGAGTTTTCTGATATTATATAAACTGGTTTGGATGATATATATCAGTTATATTCATCTGGTCGTTAGATCTCGTTGACTTCATTAAGGTTATCACAAATTTTAAAGGAGGAATATATAAATGGCAAAAGATGATGTATGTGAGGTAAACATTACGCTTATTGGAGGTGGATCATATAACTGGACGCCTAAACTTCTAGCTGACCTATCCTATGTGAAGGGTCTTGGGGGAAAGGTAACGTTGATGGACATCAATCCCGACGCGTTGAGCCTTATGACCAAGTTGGGTCAGAAGATTATGAGGGATTTGAAGGGGAATTTCGAGGTTAAAGGGACTACCGACCTTGAGGAATCCCTGGAAGGTGCTCAATACATAGTTATGACGATCAATACTGGTGGATATGAAGCCACTCGCCAGGATATGGAGATCCCCGAGAAGTATGGGATCTTTCAAACCGTTGGGGATACGGCGGGACCCGGCGGACTAATTCGAGGGATCAGGAATATTCCAGTGGTAGCGAATATAGCGAAGAAAATGGAGGAGTGTTGTCCAGATGCTTTATTTATGAACTACTCCAATCCCTTGTGTATTATCACCAGAACTATAGCCAAGACAAGCAAGGTGAAGGTGGTTGGACTATGCCATGAGCTATTAGGGTTAGAGGGTAAGCTGATGGGCATCTTCGGGGTAGAGGAGAGAGGAAGGATAAAGATGAAAGTTGCCGGGATAAATCACTTCTCCTGGGTCCTGGAGGCATACCTAGAGGGAAGGGATCTCTTCCCCGAATTGAGAGAGCATATTCGCAATTATGAGTATCCAGAGGTATCCTACGAGGAGTTCTCCCCTTATGCTGATATGCGCAAAGTCAAGTATGGCCTATTCGAAACGACGGGGGTTTTAGGGGTAGCTGGAGATCGCCACATCGTCGAGTTCTATTCTAACTTCATCTCCAAAGAATCCGAATATGGTTGGAAATATGGAGTAAAGCAGACTGATGCTGATGAGTTCGAGAGAGCCTATCTAGTTAGCGGAGAATATTCCCGCAAGATGCTAAGTGGCGAAGTAGCTCTTCCCAAGGGAGCCTCGGGCGAGATCGTCTTCGAGATCATCGAATCGATCGAGAAGGATTTAAATTGGGAGTTCTTCGTCAATCTGCCTAATGAGGGACAAATCTCTAATCTTCCTAGGAATAGGATAGTTGAGACTTACGCGATAGCTAATGCCAAGGGGCTCTCTCCGATAGCAACCGGAGATCTTCCTCCTAGCGTAGCTCCTCAAGTTAGATTGCAATCCGATATTCAGGAGATGATCGTTGAGGCCACCCTGACCAATAATAAACAGCTAGCTTTACAGGCCTTCTTACTCGACCCCTTGGTTAAGGACTTCGACGATGGTCGCAAGATGTTCGAGGAGATGTGCGAAGCTCAAGGGCTATTCAAATAGTAGGGAAAGTGATAGAGGGAAGATCGAGGGTTCAAGACATAATTCCCCCTCACCCTATCCCTCTCCCACGAGGGGAGAGGGGATTCTTGAGAATTGCGATTCCTTTCATTTCCCCCTCCTTGACGGGAGGGGTTAGGGGAGGGTGATCTAGTCAATCTTGCTGGAGAAGGAAAAGTCCGCATAGATACCCTTCAAATTTTCTTTAACTATTTTTAATTCTACGTTATAATTAATAAAGGATGATCCCAGTTAGGAGAGTATAGATGCTTCTTAAGAGTGGGAGCCTAGTAAGCGATAGATATAAGATTATAGATAAACTCGGGGAAGGTGGGATGGGAGCTGTCTTTAAGGCTTACGATCTTTCCTTGGAGCAGGAGGTAGCTCTCAAGACCCTGACTCCGATGATCGCTCAGGATGAGGGAACTAGACGCTTCCGCCGAGAGTTCCGCGCGGTGGCTAGGCTAAAGCATCCCAATATAGTCTCCGTCTATAACTTCGGCACTGATGACGGCCTTAATTACTTTACTATGGAATATGTGGAGGGTGAGGATCTAAAGAAGCTATGCGAGAAGCTAGTGGATACCGAGAAGGAGAGCGGTGTTTCCCTGCTTCCTAAGGGGAATTTTCACGTTATACTAGACATCTTCGCCCAGGTATGTCGAGCAGTAAAGTATATCCATTCTCAAGGTATTATCCATCGCGATCTTAAGCCGGGAAATATCATGATCACTGATGATGGAGAAGTAGTCAAAATAATGGATTTCGGCTTAGCTAAATTGATCGATGTATCGGTGAACCTCACGCAGACCGGATCGATAATGGGAACTGCCGCCTATATGTCTCCTGAACAGGCCAGAGGATTGGAGGTAGATAGTCGCAGTGATCTCTACTCGCTTGGGATCATCCTCTATGAAGTGTTTACGGGAAGATTGCCCTTCGAGGGGGATAATCCTATCTCAGTGATCTTTATGCATGTTACCGAGATGCCGATCGAACCTCACCAATATAATCCTGATATCCCTCCTGAGCTAGAGAGGACAATCCTTCGCCTGCTGGAGAAAGAGCCTATTGATAGATATCAATCCGCTGGTGAGTTGCTCGCGGCTATAGAGAAGTCACGACCCAGCTTGATTATCCCCAGGGAAGAGATAGAGAGAAGGTCAATCGCCGAGTTGGCTATGCCAGATCGAATCTTCAAGGCGAAGCTGATCGGAAGGGAGAGGGAACTAGAGGAGTTAAAGGGTTATCTGGATAAAGTGCTGATGAAAAAGGGAGAGCTGGTTCTGATCGGGGGAGAGGTTGGCGTAGGGAAGACGAGATTAGTGGAGGAACTGAGGGGATATGGGCGTTTGAAAGGGGCGAAATTCCTTACCGGTCGTTGTTATGAACAGGAGGGCTCGATCTCCTATCAACCCTTTATCGAGGCATTTCGTCAATACTTCCGCGATGTCAGATTACATGAGGATTTAGGGAATGTTCGAAGGATGATCAAAGGTCTGGAGCCGGAGTTAGTCAAGTTAATCCCCGATATCTCCGAGATCGCTCGTGAGGTAACCCCCAGCGTGAAGCTCACTCCAGAGCAGGAGAAAAGCAGATTGTTTGATGCAGTATATCGTTTCTTAGTTAATATCTCGGAGAGGAATCCGATAGTTATCCTTCTCGACGATCTGCAATGGGCAGATGAGATGACCCTACAACTTCTTCACTATATAGCTCGTAATATCAGAAATGATCGTATCCTCCTCTGTGGCACCTATCGGGAGGAGGAGGTGAGCGTTGGTAGGCATCCTCTAGCCGAGCTGATGCGCCGAATGAGCAGAGAGAGGATCCTCCAAAGAATTTCCCTCGCTCGTCTTTCCTTAGAGGAAGTCCAGCAGATGCTCTACTCCCTATTAGGAACTAAGGATCTCTCCTCTGACTTTGAGATGATGATCTATGAGGAGACGGAGGGGAATCCCTTCTTCATTGAGGAAGTGATAAAATCCTTAGTAGAAGAAGGAGTCCTGTATCTGTATAACGGAGTTTGGAAGAAGAAGATGGAGACGATTAAGATCGAGATACCTCCAACTATCTCTGATGTGGTGGAGAGGAGATTAGACTCATTAGATGAAGAGAAGAGAGAATTTATGAGCATAGCCGCGGTGATCGGGAAGGAATTTGATTTCGATGTGCTTATGGAGGTAAGTGGAAGAGATGAGGATGAGTTATTGGATATTATAGACGAGCTATTACGAACTCGGTTGATAGGAGAGGATAAGGCTTCTAAGGGAGATAGATATTACTTTGCGCATGTGAAGATAAGAGAGGTATTATATGAGGAGATAAACGCGCGGAGAAGAAGAAGGCTACATCGGAAAATCGGGGAAGTTATCGAGGGGCTATATGAGGATAAGCTAGAGGAATATGTAGGAGAGTTAGCCTATCACTTCTATCGAGGTGAGCATCGGGAGAAGGCGATAGAGTATAGCTTGAGAGCAGGAGAGAGAGCGAAGAGAATATATGCGAATGAAGAGGCTATAAGATTCTATAGGATGGCCATCGAATTGCTAGAAAAGAGCGGGAATAATCTGGAACAAAGAATAGACCTCATGGGTGAATTGGGGAATCTATATGATCTAGTGGGAGAATATGATATGGCATTCTCCTCTTATGAGGAGGCATTATCCTTAACCTCTGACGATCCTCTGTTAGTAACTAAACGGGTAGCTCTCAATCGTAATATAGGTGATACCTATCGCCGAAAGGGGGAATACAATAAAGCTCTGGAATATCTCAATTTTGGTCTTGATGAATTGGAGGAGGGAGACGATGAGATCGAGGCAAGTAAGATAATGAGCAATATGGGAGTGGTTTACGAACGAAAGGGAAGGTATGATAAATCGGTTGAGTGCCAACTGAGAGCCCTGGAGTTTGCCCAGAGACAGAAAGATACCGGACAGATGGCTCAAGCATATAACAATCTGGGGATCACATATTATCGTAAGGGAGAGTGGGATAAAGCTAGCGGATATTTTAAACAAAGCTTGGAGATGAGAGAGAGCATCAAAGATATACAAGGAGTGGCGGATTCATACCATTCGCTGGGCTTCATATATTTGAGGAAGAGCGAATTAGATAAAGCTATAGAATGCACGGAGAAGGGATTGGAGATAAGGAAAAAGATAGGTGATATGGATGGCATAGCTCGATCTCACAACGCTTTGGGTAATATATATCTAGATAGAAGAGATCACCAGAAAGCTCTATTGCATTATGAGAAGAGCCTAGCTATGATGGAGAGGATGGGAGATGCGCGTGGGGCCGCGTTAGCGCTAAACAATCTGGGAGTTACCTATGCCGCTTCGAGTAAGTGGAATGAAGCTCTCAAGAACTATGAGAAGAGCCTGGAGATATCCGAGGGGATAGGTGCTACCTTGGAGATGGCTCTAGCCTGTAATAACCTGGGAGAGATATACCTCAAGAAAGGGGAACTCTCTAGATCTATAGAATATTATCGACGTAGCATAGAGTTGAAGGAGGAGATAGGAAATTATAGTGGGGTAGCCTATTCCAGCAGTGAGTTAGGGATGGTATACTTTGAAATGATGGAATGTGATAAAGCTATAGAATGTTACCAGAGAGCGCTTGAGATAAGCGAGAGACTTGGCTATACTCTGGTTATGATCAGGGCTTATCATAGCCTAGCGGAGGTTTATGCTGAGTTGGGTGATCTTGAGGAAGCGGAGAAGCACTGCCAACGAGCCTTGGAACTATCAGCCAATCTGGATGATAAGTTGGAACTAGGGAAGGGATACCGTATTCGGGCGAAGATAGATAAGCTCAAGGGCGAGGTAGGTCGTGCCCTTCAACATTTTGAGGAAAGTATAGCTATTCTTAAAGAGATAAATGATGTGTATAATTTAGGGAAGACCTACTACGAATTCGGACTGTATCTTGAAGGAATCCGAGATAGAGATAAGTCGCTTGATTATTTACAAGAGGCTCTAAGTATCTTCGAGAGGCTAGGGGCAAAGTTGACCGCCAAGAGAGCAAGAGAAAAGGTTGAGGAGTTGGAAGAGCTTACTACACCTGAGAGTGACCAATAGGGGGTGCTACTTCCTAAATTTAGTAGCTTCAGTCCCTATTTATTTCTCCCCCATTCTTTAATCCTAGTCAGAAGCCCCTTTGATTGT
>CAZSTA010000017.1:0-14577 GCA_964609495.1 uncultured bacterium
TCAGACTATGATCGGATTGGGAATCGAGCTAGGAGAAGTTAAGGTGTTGAGGGATCTGCAGAATGGGATAGAACATGCTTTAGGTATTATGAATAGAAGGATAGTATCATCAAAGAGTAGGAGGGGAGGTATTAATAGAGAGAGATGAGCTTGAGCGAGGATTGGTCGTTGAATCTATTTAAAAGGAGGAAATCCTATGGATGATGAGAAGTTGGAGGAACTGAGATGGCGAGTAGGGGCGGGAACAAGCCCCTTAGAGAAGTTAGCTCGCCGAATACCAGGGTATGCGGGATATAAAGATCGAGAAAATAGGAGAGATGCTGATAAGATATTGCGGGAGTTCCTAGCGAGCGAGTTGGAGAAGGGGAAGAAAAGGCTGGAGAAGATAAAGTATAGGAGATCGAAGAGTTTGATGCTCGATGATCTAGATGAATTGGATAGGATGAGTGGGAAGACAGAGCGGGTAATAGATCGGATCAAGGTTATCGGATATGGATATACAGGGTTCTTCGATGCTATCAGGATAAGAGGGCAAGAGTTGGATATGATGTATGCCTATGATTCCTCCCTAACCGATGAGATCGATGAGATAAATAACAGGGTAAAGGTATTAGAGGATACTAAGGATAAAGAACCTATGCCCCAGGAGGCACTTTCGGCTTTGGAGGAGTCAATAGATACGTTGGAGGAAAGGTTGGACGATAGAAAAAGCGTTATTTTGGGGGTGAAATGGGATGAGTCTATTTTTGGAGATAATTGAGTGGCCCGATGAGAGAGGTGACGAGATGGTGCATCGAATCCCTTCTCGGGGTTCAGCGGATATAAAGATGGGGGCGCAGTTGATCGTCAGGGAGAATCAGTCAGCGGTATTCTTTCGGGATGGGAAGGCTCTTGATACCTTCGGCGCGGGAAGACATACTCTGACCACCCAAAATATTCCGTTGATCACGAATCTTCTTTCTTTACCATTCGGATTTAAGAGTCCATTTCGAGCCTCGGTTTACTTCGTGAATCACAAGGTCTTCCTCGATCTGAAATGGGGAACGAGAGACCCGATCGCGTTTCGCGATACGGAGTTGGGTTTGGTGAGATTGCGCTCCTTTGGGATCTTCTCGATCCGAGTCTCCGATGCTCAGCTCTTCATCAATAAGGTCGTAGGAGCTCGAGGGATCTTCTCCCTAGATGAGATCGAGGGATACCTGAGAGGGTTGATCGTCGCTCGATTGAACGATGTCTTTGGTGAAACACTATCCTCGATCTTCGACCTTCCACGTTATTATGATGAGTTAGGCGTGGCGGTCAAGGCTAGGGTAAGGGATGATTTCGCTAAGTATGGAGTAGAGCTGGTCGATCTGCTAGTCAATTCCATCACTCCTCCGGAGGAGGTAGAGCGGATGATCGATGAGCGGAGTGGAATGGGCGCGATCGGAGATATGAATCGATATCTACAATATAAGACTGCGAAAGCTATGGAGGAGGCTGCCAAGCAAGGGGGAACAGGAGGATCAGCCGCGGCGGGGATGGGCCTTGGTCTTGGCGCAGGATTGGGGTCGAAATTAGCCTCGACGTTACAATCCCAACAGAGCGGAGAAGCGGAGCAGCAGGGAGGGCGAACGGCCGCTCAGATTACCTGTCCTAACTGCTCCTCTCAGATACCCTCCAATGCTAAGTTCTGTCCAGAGTGTGGCTTCAATTTAAGAGCCACGGTGAAGTGCCCTCAGTGTGGAAAGGATCTACCTCCGAACGCGAAGTTTTGTCCGGAGTGCGGCTTTAGGTTGGGAAGTTCGCTTAAATGTTCTCAATGTGGTGCGGAGATCCCAGCAGGAGCTAAATTCTGTTCCGAGTGTGGGGCGAAGGTGAGTTGAGATGCCCGCGATAAAGTGTCCTCAGTGTGGCGGCGAGGTTGATTTGAAGGAGAGGGTATATTTCCTCGCCTGCCCTTACTGTCATTCGGCGCTCTATCTCGATAGAGCGCGAAGCGTTCTTCATTATATTCTGGAGGCAACGATCGATCCTATAGTGGCGGAGCATAACCTGAGGAGGTGGATGGGGGGAGCAGAGATGAGGAGGGGATTGGAGGAACTAGCAGTGATAGAATCCGTTGAGTTCTTCTACTTCCCGATGTGGTACTTTCATATCAAGCGAACCCAGCAAGCGATCGCGACCTACGTTGAGCCAGCGGCACCAACTTCCCTCTCGACGATAAAGGAGTTTAAACCTCCGGGGGGATCGCTTCGCTTCTATGAACCTACTCTGGCACCTCCAGAGAAGATGATAGAACCTTCTATTCCCTATAAAACCGCATTGGGATGGTTACAACAGCGGATTCGCTATCTATCATCACCTGCCGCCGGCGCTAAGAGAGGAAAAGGTAAGGAAGAGGTATCATTAACCGAGGTATCGTTAGTTCATATTCCTTGGTATATCTTTCGTTACTCCTTTAAAGATGAGACTTACCTTGCCGCAGTCGAGGGGACCACTGGCAAGGTCTTTGCCAACGTTTTTCCCTCTAAGTCAGAAATACCCTTCGATCTAGTGACGATAGTGGCTATTGTGATCCTCTTCTGCGAGGGGATGTTGATCGATGGTTTTCTGCCGAGGTTGGTGGTTATGACTTCTACTGCTCTTCCCCTATCGCTCATAGCTTATTTTGTAGCTAGGGAGTTTTGATTGTTTTATCCTTGATCTCGATTTCAGCCGAAATGGGATTACTTCTGGGCGAACGTAAGGGACATAAAGTGAAAATAAGGTTTTTCGGCGGAGGCGAATAAATAACCGACTGATCCCTATCGGCAAGCTCTCTTTTACGAAGTAAAGACTTTTTGATCCCCGATTCTATATGCTTCCAGTTCATCTTAATAACTTGAAAAATTCGTTAATTTACGTTATAATTTGGGTAGAGTTTATATAGCGACCCTGAACTCGGGGTCGTTTATTTTACATTAATGTCAATGACCCACGACTGAAGTTCGTGGGCTTGTGGTGGAAACTACAAGCCTGATTGACCAGCCTAAGTCCAGCAAGGACTACGTTAGTTAGATCAAGACACCCTAGAATGCTCCTCCAGTTCTAGGCCCTGTCGCTATTAGTTAAAAGTTCTGAGGTCAGGAACGGTGCTATTAGCCTAAAAAGTTTAGCTAACCTTGGCGAGGAGGGTTAACCGAGAGGTTACGTTACTAGCCCCTTACGGGGATCTGGGAGAAAATGTGAGGATATTGATAGATTTAATATCCTCACATTCCTCCCACGACTAAAGATCGTGGGCTTCCTGTGAAGAGATCGTGATTTAAACAAATGATTAAGGGTATATTAATAGCAGTAAGTATAATCGCTTTAATCGGCGGTTTGATCTATCTCTTGAACTTGCCAGAAAAAGAGGCAAATATAGCTGGTGATAACAGCTCCGAAAAGGAGATACTCGGTGATTCTGTGGCGGAGAATAAACCCAATATGGTTTCGGAGAATGTGGTAATATTTGATGAGACTAGCGAAGGAAAGTGGAGATTAGAGGCGAAAACTATGTCGGAATTTGAAGGGGAGAAGACGAGAATATTCAAAGGGGTAAAGATACTCTACAACGAGAGAAATGGAACTGACATAACTTTTCAGGCTGATGAAGCTAGATTGATAGCTCTCAAAGATGAGAGATGGAACGTTCAGTTTCAGGGCAATAGCCAAGTTAGATCTAGTGATGGAATCGAGATTTCGGCTGATAAGCTATATTGGTCAACTCAAGATAAGATGATAAGAGGCGAGGGGAATGCCAGGCTAATTAGAGGAAAAACGGTGATCAGCGGAGATAGTCTAGAGGCTAAGGAAGATCTGAGTTATGCTAAATTCAAGGGTAATAGCAAGGGAGAATTAGAATTTTAGTATCGTTAGGAGGCGAAGAATTTGATGCATCGTTGCTCAAGATGGATTGCAGTTTTAGTAGGAGTTCTATTGTTATATTCCAATATCGCTATAGCACAGGATAATGAGAAGACTGAAGCTAATAGGGTGGGATTTAAGGCTGATGAGATCGATCTTGATCTAGCGGGTGGAGGAGTCATATTAACTGGTAATGTGGAGATCACTATGAAGGATTTAACGCTCACCTCTCAGAGTGCCCAGATCAATCAAGAGAAAGGTTATGCGAAAGCTACCGGTAATGCCAGGGTTGTGACGCAAGGATCGACCCTAACTAGTGATACGGTGGAGATCGATACGAAAGCCAATACTACGATCGCTTCTGGTAATGCTCGTTTAGAGAGAGGGGGGACGATAATAACTGCGGATAAAGTGGAGATAGAGGAAGGCGGATTCTCCGCCTCCGGGAATGTGAATTTTCAACATCCCAAAGCTCAAGCGACTTGTCAATCTGCTACCCTCTCAGAGGTAGAAGGCGGAGAAAATAAGATAGAGCTTCAAGGGAATGTAAATGTCAGTATGGATACCAGCAACTTCAAAGGTGAGATCATCGAGATGTATATAAAGGGAGAGGAGATATCTAAGGTCAGGATTCTAAAGGGGAGTGGCAGTATTATATGGGGAGGCGAAGAGGAAGAGACCGAGGCGAAACCCTAAAGGGGAAGGGATCCTTCCTATATTAATTTTAAGAGGTAATAGATGGAAACTCTAGCCGCAGAAAAACTCGTTAAGATATATAAGAAGAGAAAGGTTGTAAATGAGGTAAGCTTTGAGATCAAACAGGGTGAAATCGCAGGACTTCTGGGGCCTAATGGAGCAGGAAAGACTACCACCTTCTATATGGTAGTTGGTTTAGTGAGACCTAATTCGGGAAGGGTTATCTTCTCCGGGGAGGATATAACCAACGAGCCTATGCATATCAGGGCCAGGAGAGGTATAGGCTATCTTGCTCAAGAGCCTTCGATCTTTCGTAAATTGACGGTGGAGGAAAATATACTAGCTATATTAGAGGCGATAGACTATCCTAAGAATCTGCGTAGAGATAAGGTGGATGAACTATTGGAGGAGTTGAATATCGCGCACCTAGCGAAGAATATGGGATATACCCTATCGGGAGGAGAGAGGAGAAGGGTTGAGATAAGTCGAGCTCTATCCACCTCCCCCTATTTCTTGTTATTAGATGAGCCCTTTACAGGAGTCGATCCCTTAGCTGTCTCCGATATTCAGAAGATAGTCTATCAATTGAAGGATAAAGGGCTAGGAGTGCTGATAACCGATCATAGCGTGCGAGAAACTTTAGCTATAACCGATAGAACTTATCTGATACACAACGGTCGAGTTCTGATGTCAGGCACCTCCCAAGAGATAGCTGATAGCGAAATAGCAAAGAAGTTCTATTTAGGGGAGAACTTCCGCTGGGAAAAGGAATTTTACGATCAGTTGGAGAAGAGAAGGGAAGAACTTGAGAGAGAGGAGGACAAATTATAAAGTGGTTTATGCCTGAGGGGGGATAATTGTGAGAGAAGGTTTAACTCTTGTGGTGATATTAGCGGTGTTAGGTGGAGTGATCGCCTTCGTAGGAGATCGCTTGGGGAGGCTTGTCGGACGAAGGCGGTTGAGCATCATTCGCCTACGACCTCGATATACAGCTACTATGTTCACCGTGTTCACTGGAGCCCTCATCACTATTATTACCATAGCTTTCTTGATCACCATATCCCCCTATGTCAGGATAGCTATCTTCGATATCCCCAAGATGCAAGAGGAGATAAAGAGGCTCAGGAACGATATGGTTATATTTGAGCAGGAGAGAGTGAAGTTATTAGATGAGATAGCCGCTATGGGGAAGGAGCGTCAGCGTTTACAGGAGGAGTTAAACGAGCTTAGATCAGAGAAACTGGCTTTTACCGTGGGAGAGGAGATATCCTCGGAGACCTTATTTGGTGAAAAATCCGAGAGGGAAATAGAGGAGGAATTGCGTCTATTACAGAGAAAAGCTAGTGAGATCGCGATGGAACGAGGAGCAAAACCCTCCTTAGAGAATGTTTACGCAGTTAAGATATCGGATTTGGAGTTGGCTACCGCGGCTGGCGAGATAAAGAAATCCGACGAGCCGATCACCGTTAAGGTTGTCTCAGAAAGGAATACTTTAGCCGATGAGCCAGTTCTAGCTTATCTAGAACTGGTTCCTAGTAAGCTAGTTTTTGAGGATAATGAAGAGGTAGTAGTAGGATATGTGAATGGAGAAAGTTCCCCGGAGGAAATAGATAGGATTTTAAAGGATTTGGAGGAAAGAGCTCAGCTTTTAGCAGAGAGGAGAGGAATGAGACCTAGCTCTATAAACGGGGGTGGCTTAGGTACTGAAGAGGAGATAGAAGATATAAAGAGGAGAATAGCAAAGATAGGTAAAAGAGTAGAGGTGGCAGTTGTAGCTCCTCAAGACATATATCTAAGCGATCCCTTAATTCTTGAATTTGAGATAAGGCAATGATCATTATTTCTATTGATCCCGGAAGGGATAAGTGTGGAATAGCAATACTGGATGAAAAAGCTAATGTTATAAAGAAGTCTGTTATATCCACTTGCTACTTTGATAACGAAATAAGGGGATTTACAAAGGGATATAATCCTGATGTTATTATCATAGGTGATGGAACTGGGAGAAAGTTAATAAAGGAGAAAATCTCGAGTATATCGGGCGATATCCCCATAAAATTTGTTAGGGAAGATCGCTCTACCTTAGAGGCTAGGAGGAGATATTTTCAAGATAACCCACCTCGAGGATTAAGAAGATTGCTGCCCATCTCTCTCCTCATCCCACCAGAGACCTATGATGATTATGTAGCGGTTATATTGGGGGAGAGATATCTAGCAAGCGATGATCTACCCTCAATCCCTTGAAGTAGCTCAAGCCAATTTAGTGTGAAAAATTTTAATTATAAATTAAAATTTCTCTTGACATAACGTAAATAGTCTGATATAATATTATTAGCTCTGATAAAAATTATCTTAAAACCTTTTGTAAGAGCGTTCTCTGATAGTTGAATACCTTAAATAGCGATTGAGATATTACTTGCTCAGCTAATTAAGAAAGGAAAGGAGGTGAAAAACCCTATTTGTCGATCACAAGGTTGGGTTCACCTTCGTGATTTATCTTCTGTTCAACGCTGAGCGGTAGTATTTAATTTGGGAAGTGAAGGAGGACTATGAGGACAAGTGGGGCGAAATGAGGAAACAAGGATACTCGATTTGCCCTTTTGTCTGGAGTGGAATTCCGAAGCTTTCCGCATCAAAATCTAAAAAGACAAAAGGGGGTAAATAAATGAAAATTAGTATGCGTATTTTGTTAGTAGCGGCTTTGGTCGTTGCTTTCGCCATCCCAGTATTTGCCCAGGCCACTTTCCCCGATATTCCAGTCAATCATTGGGCTTATGATGCTGTAAAGCAATTGGCTGATAAGGGATTGGTCATAGGCTATCCGGATGGGACCTTCAGAGGCAATAGAACTCTGACTAGATATGAGATGGCGATGATTATCGCCAGAATGTTGCCCTTAATCGAGGCCGCGAAGGTTGTTCCCGCCGAGGTTCCAGAGATAGATCTTACGCCATATGTTACTAAGGAGGATCTAGCCACTATCGAGAAGTTAGTGGTGGAGTTCGCCGATGAGCTGGCCTCTTTAGGCGTTCGGGTAACCGCGGCTGAGGATAAGATCAAGGGCCTCCAGGCTGATATTGTCGCTGTCAAGGACTTCGCTGTAGCCGTCAAAGATGATGTTGAGATGGTAAAGGGCGATGTTGCGGCGAACAAGGAAGATATATCTTCTCTTCTAGGAGAGCTAGCGGGGCTTAAAGATGCCTTAGACACCTTAAAGGCTCAGGTCGCAGATCTTGCTGCGATACCTGCACCTGTAGTTGTCGATCTCTCCGAAGTAGAGGCTAGAATAGCTGAGTTGGAGGCTAAAATAGCTGAGTTGGAGGCAGCATTAGGGACTATAGATATCTCTGCGCTCGAAGTGGAGATTGAGGCGATAAAGGCTGAGATAATGGCTGAGATGGAGGCGATGAAGGCTGAGATAATGGCTATGATCCCCGATGTTCCTGACATTGAGGGAGTCAAGGGCGAGATCTTGGCTGAGCTTTACGCCGCCCTGGATGAGATCGAGGGGAAGATAGCTGAGCTAGAGGCCGAGATGCCTGATGTTGATGCTCTAAAGGCGGAGATAATGGCCGAGATGGATACTATGATGGCCGATATAATAGCTATGATCCCTGAGATGCCCGATATGGAGGCTTTCAAAGCCGAGATGATGGCTGAGATGGATGCTATGAAGGTTGAGATAATAGCTATGATCCCCGCCCCGGTGCCTCCTGTAGATGTTGAGGCTCTGAAGACTGAGATAATGGCTGAGCTAGATGCGGTTGAGGCTGGCTTAATCGCTAGGCTCGGCGCTCTAGAGGCCGAGATCATGGCGGTGATGCCCGATGTCGAGGCTCTGAAAGCGGAGATAATGGCCGAAGTAGAGGCTATTATTGCCGAGATATTGATTGAAATAGAGATCCCTGAGATGCCCGATATGGAGGCCTTCAAAGCCGAGATAATGGCTGAAGTAGAGGCTATGATCCCCGAGATGCCCGATATGGGGGCCTTCAAAGCCGAGATAATGGCTGAGATGGAGGCGATGAAGGTTGAGATAATAGCTGAGTTCCCCGATGTCGAGGCCGTTAAGGTTGAGATAACCGCTGAGCTCGACACCATCATGCTAGATATAGATGCCATCAGAGTCGAGATCGAGGTTCTCAAGAAGGATGTAGCCGGAGCCTTCAGCGATATCAAGGCTGTCAAGGAGTTCGCCGTAGTGCTAAGAGGAGAGCTTACCGATCTACAGGCTGCCCAGGAGGAATTGCAGGCGGAGCTAATGGCGTTAGCCGACGAAGTCAGCAAGCTGGAAGCGGAAGTTGCTAAGATCGTCCCCATTAGCGATATCGATGCTAAGATCGAGGTCGCCATTTCTCCTGTTCAGAGTGATATCCTTTATCTGAAGGATGCCTTGGTAAAGGTCAGCGAGGATATCGCCGCTCTGAAGAAGGAGAGCGAGATGCTGAAAGCTCAGCTTGCCGCTATAACGGAGCAGGTGAACACCAACAAGGCTGATATCATCGCTCTGGGCGAGCAGATCGTAGCCTTCAATATCGAGGAGCTTGAGGCTAGAGTAACCACCGTCGAGGGCGAGGTTGAGACGATCAAGGCTGATATCGAGGGGATCAAGGAGGAGCTAACGAGGATAAAGGTCGGTGGTAGCGTTACAGTCAGCTTCACGGATATAGCTATAGTAGGTTCTCCTCTGGAGTGGGGAGCCTTAGATGGCGCCTTCATAGATGACGTCTGCGATGACGACGACGATGCGATCGCAGGCGAGTCCACTTTCCAGATGGAAGCCAGCTTGGATGCCACTGTCCGAATCAAGAAGGAGGATGGAACCCTTGCCGATCTCTCCTTGAAGGGCGAGTTCTGCGCTGGTGCTGGTGAGACCCTAACCCCTGGATCCTTAGAGCTTGATATCATAACCTTCTCCGCTATCGGTGTAGCCGAGGCTACTCTGACTATTGGAAAGATCGAGCCTCACTTCACCGATTACACCCTTTGGAACACCTATGAGCCTCCTGATATGGGTGGAGCGATCTTGGATCTCACAGTTGGTCCCTTCGCAACCACGTTAGTTGGCGCTCGTTTAGTGGATTACGATGATACCGCTGGCAGCGAGACCTACGCTCGTTATCTGTTGGGTATCAAGGGCGATATCACCATCGCTGGAATAACCGCTGGACTTTCCTACAACTCGGTCTATGATGATGTCAGCACTACCGATCAATTGCCATTCATTATACCTGGGGGAGGCATACCTCCTGAGGCTAACACCATCTATGGAGTTCACGCCACGACCACACTCGGATTCCTCAATCTCGAGGCTGAGTATGCGGCTAGCTCTTACGATCCTGATACCACCGATACGATAGATGCCTCCGCGAACGTAGAGGATTCGTTATACTACATCAAGGACACCAGCCAGTTGCTACCTTATGATGACGCCTATCGTCTTGAGTTAGAGGCTGAGTACTATCACATCGGACCCGATTACAAGGCTAGAAGCGGTGATAATAGTGGCGCGGTTGAAGATGGTGAGGTTACTGATGATGGAACCTGGCAGGTAAGTGGTGCTCACGATCCCGACGATCCCAGCTGCGATTATGACTATGAGTTCCCCTTCGGCGTGAACAGCGAGGGTTATCGAGTGGAAGCCACTAAGATCGTAATCCTGGCCGATTTACTCGACCTCAGAGGGAAATACGCGGTGAAGGATGCGAATCTAAGGGCTGCCGAGGATAAGGAGACCACTACCACTATGTCGGGTGGCGCAACCGTCAAGCCCTTCATCCTAGAGGTAGCTGGAGACTACACTCTGGAGAGTGTCGTCACTACAGTCGCACCATTGGCTACGGATAAGGATACCACCACCCTTGCGGCGTCGGTAGCTCTTGCGGAGGACTTCCTCAGTGGCTTAAGCGCTGGGGCCTCTTATACGAACGAGGATGTGGACGATAAAACGGCCGCGAATGCAGATATAGTCACTACCACTATCGAAGCCAATGCTTCCTATGCCCTCGGCCTTGGTCCAGTAACCATCACTCCAGGGGTTGAGTTCAAGAACGTAACCTACGATCCTGAGCCCACTCCTATTGCTGGGACATATACAGATATGGACTACTCGCTTCTAACCTTGATGGTTGATGGTAGCATCGACTTCTTCGATGGCGAGATGACCTTAGAAGCTGGTTATAAGCAGATGTCCCGTAGCGATAGCTGGATGTTCACCGCTAGCGAGATGTATGTCGGTCTCAAGCATAGATTAGGCTTGGGTTATCTAGATGATGGTGCAGATGATCCAGCCTTAACCTTCAAATACACTATGTATGATGTCGACTTCGATACCCCATTCAAGAATGCTAATGGTGAGACAATCGATGACTGGGCAGCCGACACCATCGAGGCTGGCTTAACTCTCAAGTTCTAAGTCTGCTTACTGTTTGATAACGAAGCCTTCAGGGATGATGTTTCCCTGAAGGCTTTTTTAAATATCCTTTCTCCGGAAGCTATATAAAGGAAAAAATTTATTGATGTCCACCAGATATCTCGTCTTACTCATCATCACGTTGATGCCCCTTTCTGGAACTAGCCTGGTATCCGCTTCTGAGCCGATCAATATTTCCGCTCAGTTGTATGAGTTCGATTACGCCAAAAACCTGATTACAGCCGAAGGAGAGGTGAGGATAACCTATAAAGATATAACTATCGAGGCATCCAGGATAGAGTTTGACTACGATAGGGGATTGATAGAGGCTTATGAGAACATCATCCTTACCAAAGGGGAGGAGCGGATAGAAGGCGATATTCTAACTTACGACTTGAAGAGCGAAAAAGCTCACCTCAGAAGAGCTAATACCGTGATCGATAAGGTATTCTTATCCGGAGATAAGATCGAAATTACCGAGCATAAGGCGACTATTAACCGAGGAGAGTTTACCACCTGCGATCTGGCATCTCCACACTATCACCTCTCAGCAGATAGAGTTATCGTATATCCCGAGGATAGATTGATAGCGAGAAATGTTGTCTTCTGGATCGGGAATTTCCCCATATTATGGATGCCCTATTATATAACCTTACTGAAGGAGGAAGGCCCTAGACGGGGCTTCGTTCCTGATGTTGGATATAACAAGAAGGACGGATTATATATAGCTGGAGAATTAGATTATCTTCTTTCCCTAAATTCTTACGGAAGCGTGAACTTAAAATATACTACTAGACGAGGATGGAGAACCAGTGCGACCCATCATTATGGGATAGGGTCTTTAGGGGTAGGAAAGCTAGTACTATACTATAATTCGGGTAAAAAGGAGATCGAGGGGGAGAGTTGGGGAGTAGCGATCGATCACAAAGGGACTTTTCCCAAGGGAGGTTGGCGCATATACTATAAATATAACCTAGATAGGGATCTTGTAACTGGCAAGGAGAAGGAAACAGTAGTAACTAGAGATCATATCTCCTTAAGAGAGGGGAATTATAATCTTACTATCTTACACTCCCTAAATGAGGATCTATCTCCTAATAACGACTATCTCTTAGATCGAAAGCCCGAGCTTACTCTATCCCTTATCGGTCTGGAGAGAATAGAAAAGGCGCCTCTACTTTACTGGGGGTATATCAATTGGGGATATTTTCAGGAAGACCCACCAGGGAACATAGCGGATAGAACGGAACTTTATCTGAAGTTATCGAGCGACCCTATCTGGTTAAGTTCTAAAGCCCAATTTTCCTTCAATATCGACCATCGAGATGGATGGTATCATAAAAGCGATGGCGATATTGAACGGAGGATGATCGATAGCAATGGAATAGGATTAACCACCAACTTATATGGGCCGAGGGCTATTCTCAATTTGAACTATTCCTATACCTATATAGATGGCAAATCGCCCTTCTGGTTCGATTCTGCGACGATGTTGGGAATAGAGAATACGAATCTCCTGAGAGGAACTTTATCTCTCGGAGGAGACCTACTAAGTAACGGTTATAAGAAGTGGGAGGGAAATGTAAACGCTAGTTATGATTTCCTATTGGAGGAATACTCCGATATAACAAGCGATTGGATTTTCAGACCCGACTTAACTACCAATTTGAGGATGGGATTACGATATGGCTTGATAGAACCTGAGGATGAAGAGGAGGAGGTTTGGCGTCTTAAATCTATATCTGCGGGGGTAGGGGCAATATCGGAGGATAACAGAAGTTATATTGGCTTATTAGCGAGTTATGATACCATCGATTCCGTCTTCAGCAGGATAAGGGGAAGCACAGGAGCTACATCTGAGGATGATAAAAGAGCCATCAGTCTTCTAGCTGAATATGATGCTAAAGAACATCGAATAGATCGAGTTATCGGTCGATTGAGAGTTCAAGGAGAGCATAACTGGTCCTTGAGCGCCAAGGTTGATTATGATCCCTCTCGCTCGTCATATAAGGGAGTTGAACCGGAATTAGGGCTTTGGGTAGGAAAATGGCGTCTGAGCTTCTCCGCTAAATATAATCATATTAAAGATATATGGGATGAAACCGATTGGATCTTGGTCCGAGATCTTCATTGTTGGGAAGCGAAGTTGAAGTGGCATACCAAGAAAAGCGAAGATCTGGATGAAATAACTTTATCCTTCATCTTAAAAGCTTACCCAGAGCAGAGGATAGAGATTCCTTTAGAGTTCAGGGAGGAGGGGCTTCAGCTTCCCGAATTACCACAGCTTTAAGTAGTTTCTAATACGAAGTATAGACTAAAGTCTTTATTTCGTAATCACCCTCCCCTAACTCCTCCCATCAAGGGAGGGGGAAACTGAAGAGAGCAAGTTTATCTCTCGATGTTCCCTCTCCCCTCGTGGGAGAGGAATAGGGTGAGGGGGGAAGCTATATCTTGAACTCACTGGCGAAAAACTAAGAAGAATAATAAGAAACTACTCAAAACGGGTGATATCCGACTATGTATATCTTCGATCGTTATATACTAAGGGAGTTAGTGGGGCCATTTCTCTTTGGCGTATTCGCCTTCACGATGATTCAATTCGTCTTTCCTCTCTTCGAGGGGATAGAATTCATAATGAATAAGGGAGCGCCCCTAAATCTAGTATTGAGCTTCCTCCTCTACAGCCTCCCGTCGATGATGGTCCTCACCCTTCCCGTATCTACCTTGATGACCGCCCTTCTCACCTTCTCCAATCTCTCTTCCGGAGGGGAGATCACAGCTTTAAGGGTAGGAGGAGTAAGTTTCTACCGTTTGATGGTCCCTGTCTTAGCTTTCGCTTGTATGGTGAGCGTAGCGACTATAATCCTCAATGAGGAGATAGTACCTAGGGCCAATCAGGCTGTGGAAGATCTGAGATGGTCCATAGTTTGGAAGAGGGATGTTAAACTCTCCTTAAAAGAGGTGGAGAACGAGGTTGTTCTAGTCAATAATCGCTATTATCTCATCTTTAAGAAATATCTTCCCGAAAGGGATGTCTTACAAGATGTGATGATCATTGAGCCTACCGGGGAATCAGGAACATTTCTCCAGTATATCGCTCAAGAGGCCGAATATAGCGATAATGGTTGGGACTTCAAAAATGTGAATATCTTCGCCCTTGAGGGTGATAAAGTGACCCCTAAAGGCAGTTTCGAGAGGACTCGTTTCGAGGTAAATATAACCCCTTTAGATATAGCTCATGCTAGGCATACGAAGAGCGCCGGTCAGATGAATATGAGGGAACTTAGAGAGACGATATCAGCTAAGAGGAAGATGGGACTTCCGACTCGCAGTGAGGAAGTGGAGTTCTATCTAAAATTAGCTACTCCCTTCTCCTGCTTGATATTCGCCCTCTTTGGCGCTCCTTTAGGACTACAACCTAATCCTCAGAGTAAGTCTGTGGGACTAGGAAAGAGTGTTATCATCGTCTTCATCTATTTTGTGATTCTCTCCCTATCCAGAGCCTTGGGAATGGGAGGACAACTGCCTCCCATCTTAGCCGCTTGGTTGCCTAATACTATTTTTGGAGGAGCAGGGGGATATTTCTTAGCAATTAGAAC
>CAZSTA010000017.1:14677-26977 GCA_964609495.1 uncultured bacterium
GGGGGGAGAATCATATCTTTCCCAGCACAAACAAAGTTTACATGCTTACACTCCTGCCCTAAAGGCAGAAGATTTCTCCATTAGATTAAATCAAAGAGGTGACATAGTGAAAAAGTTAGCTATTCTATTAGTTCTGTTGATGACCCTATCACTAGGAGGTTGTTTCATCAAAGGAGCTTATGATCCTAACAAGACCTATACTGGCACCCTAATAATTAAGACCTCGCCTTCTAAAGCTGAGGCCTATGTAGATGATAAATATTTGGGGATAACGCCACTTAGATTAGAGGGGGTCCTTGGCAAGTGGTATGACATCAGGATCGAAAAGGAAGGGTATCTGAAGAAATGGGATAGGATATATCTCGAGCCTGGAACGGTTAAGGAGCTATATTATAGATTGACTGAGAGAAAATGTGAAACTTGTCCTTAGCAGTTCCTCCAAAATTGATAAGATATCCTTACGAAGTCTATCCTCAGAAGGAGACCCTATATTATGAGCATTTTCGTCCATAATACAGCGAAGCTGGGTCAAGATCCTCACCTAGGAGAGAACGTAGTCATCCTAGAAGGGGTTCGGATAGGGAGCGGAGTTCAGATAGGGAATAATACGGTCATCCATCCCTATACGGAGATCGGGGATGGGGTTATGATCCACGATAATTCCGTGATCGGACGTCAGCCCAAATTGAGCGCCACCAGCACGGTCAAGCTCGAAGGTTCTCTTCCCCCTCTAGTGATCGGGGAAGAGACCTCGATAGGAAGCTCAGTAGTGCTTTATGCCGGCACAAAGATCGGGAAGAAGGCGATGATCGCCGATTTCGCCTCGGTGCGAGAGAAGTGTGTAATCGGTGATTATGTGGTAGTAGGTAGGGGAGTGGCGGTGGAGAACGAAACTACTATCGGAGATTATACCAAGATTCAAACGGGAGCTTATATAACCGCCTATATGGTCATCGAGGATCATGTCTTCATCGCGCCGATGGTAACTACTACGAACGATAACTTTATGGGAAGAACGGAGAAGAGATTCGCCTTGAAGAAAGGCGCGCATATAAAGAGAGGGGCTAGGGTGGGAGCCAATAGCATCTTGCTACCTGCGATAACTATTGGCGAGGATTCCTTCGTTGCCGCAGGAGCTATAGTCACTAAGGATGTTCCCGCAAGGATGCTGGCTATGGGTATTCCTGCCAGAGTGATTCGTCCGGTTCCCGAGGAGGAGTTACTCGAGAATCAAAGATGATGAAGGCTAAATATAGAGCAGTAATGAGACTCTGTTGACGGGAGGAGATGGAAGTATAATGGGGAAAGAATATTTCCCTCAACCCTTTCTATATTAATAAAGCCTCCCTCCGATGCAGAAAGGAGCATATTATGAAAGTCCCGCTAGTCGATCTTAAAGCTCAGTATCACTCTTTTAAAGAGGAAATGGATAAAGCGATCTGGGGAGTGTTAGAGAGCACTAGGTTTATCTTGGGAGAAGAAGGAAAAGGGCTGGAGGAAGAGATCTCTGCCTTTTGCAACGCGAAATTTGCGGTAGGAGTTTCCTCAGGAACTGACGCCCTACTATTATCTCTAATCGCCTCTGGGATAGAGGCAGGAGATGAGGTTATCACTTCTCCATTTACATTTGTCGCTACTACTGAGGTCATATCTCAATTGTCCGCCAAGCCGGTATTCGTAGATATCGATCCGAGAACATTCAATATAGCCACTTCCCTTATAAAAGAAAAGATATCGAATAGGACTAGGGCTATAATCCCTGTCCACCTCTTTGGACAGGTCGCCGATATGGATCCTATCTGGGATTTGGCGAGGGAGATAGAATTAATAGTGATAGAGGATGCAGCTCAAGCCATCGGAGCTGAGTATAAAGGCGGTCGAGTGGGAAGTTATGGAGATAAGACGGATGCGACTTGCCTTAGCTTCTTCCCCAGCAAGAACCTAGGAGCTTATGGAGATGCGGGGATGGTAGTCACTGATAAGGAGGATTTGGCGGAGAAGGTGATGATGCTGAGAACCCATGGAAGCACTAGTAAATATTATTACTCCTGGATCGGATATAACAGCAGGCTCGATGAGCTACAGGCGGCTATCCTACGGGTCAAACTTAAAAGATTAGACGAATGGATTAAAGCTAGGCGAAGAAATGCCCATCTATATAACGAGCTACTAGCTGAGGTAGAGGAAATAGTTACTCCTATCGAACTGAGTGGAAATAAGCATATCTATAACTATTATACCATTCGAGCGGAAAGACGCGATGAATTAAGGGATCATCTCAAGAGCAAGGAGATAGCGACCTCTATATACTATCCTCTGCCCCTTCATCTGCAAGAGGTATATAAATCTTTGGGACATAAAGAGGGAGATTTTCCCGTGGCAGAGAGAGCGGCGAAGGAGGTTTTATCCTTACCTATGTATCCAGAGCTGACTGAGGAACAGATAAAATTTGTGGCGGATTCTATAAAGGAATTCTACGGTTAAAAGAGATGAGATGGGAAACGATTTGCTTGCTCTCTCTTTTCTTTCTAGCGATCGTATTCTTAGAAGGAGGGAGTATTTTTGCCGAAGAATATAGCCAATCCTTAACTCTCATCTCCAGCGATGAGAAGTTAGCCCTCGGTGAGGCTCGAAGCTGGGAATTTCCTCCCGCCCGAGGAGATAGGACCTATGTGAAGATAAAAGCTAGAATCGACTACCTTCAAACCTCGATCTATATAGATGATATAAGGCTCATTGAAGATCAGGATAAATTTCTTCTGATAGATGATTTCGAGGGTGAGAAGCTATCTCCAGATTGGAAGCATAATAGATATCAAGATAGGATAGCTCTGACTGACTCTTGGTCTTCTCAAGGAGAGAAATCCCTAGTTTGGACCTTCTTCGCTGAAGGTAAAGATCCCAATAGGTGGGAGGAGTTCAGAAAAATCGGATTGAACTTAGATCCATCTGCTTATGAGCGATTAACCTTCTCGATGAGAACCGAGGCCAAATTCAAAAATTACCTCCGAGTGGCTCTAGGAGATGGGGTAAGAGAGATAACTCTATTTTTAGCTCCTCCTTTCACTTCTCTGGACATAACGAAGGAATATGGCGATATCCAGATCTCGATCCCCTTGGATAGTTTCAGATATATAGAAACTCTGAAGAGTATAGAATATATAAGCATCTACGCTAGAGAGGAAGATTGGAAGGATTTCGATACTCTTCTCTCCGAAGTTTCTGCTGAAATAGATAGCTCCGAAGGTCTGAGAAGCTGTTCCGCTCTCCAGTTGTCCCTGAATAAACAATTGATAAAAAGTGGATTAGTCAGTAAAGCCCATATCACTAATTCCAAAGAGGGAATCTGGCCCCTGGTCTATGAGGCTCGATCTTCTCCAGCCGAAGATCTTTATACCCTTATCTTCGATATAACTGAAATGGTGAGCCGAGATAAGTCAAATCTACTGACGCTATCCAATCAAGGAGGAAGAAATAAAATTGATGGCATCCGTATGCCTATGGAGATCGAACGATTGGAGATCGTGGATTGTTCTTTCTCCTCCGAGGAGATAAGGAAAGTGCTGAAGTTGAGTTCGGAGAGACTCTTTAACACTCAGAAGATCGAGATCGAGACCACTCCCTCCCCCTTTGGAAAGCCCGGGGGCTTCGGAGAGGTCAAGATAAGGATAACAAAGGGACAAGTGGAGACGCTTAAGATAGAGGAACTCCAAATATCCTTGAAGATGGTCTCCTTCGATCTAGTTCAGTTATGTGTAGAGCAAAGGATTAAACTTAAAGCGGTATTAGGCGTTCATATGAACTTCACGATAAGCGAAAGCGGATTCGCTGAGTTCCTAAGCGAAGAGCTTGAAGAAGTCGAGGAATTAAAGACCGAGTTCATAGATGATAAGATAGTAGTTTCGGGATTTTGGGAGGGAATGGGGATCACCTCTAGGTTATTTTTGTCAGGGAATTTCGAGGTGACGGAAGGCTGTAAGATAAATATCGCCAATTACAGCCTTAAAGCAGGAAAGGTATATTTACCCAATGTGGTCACCAAGCCCCTCGCCAATCAAGTAAATCCTATATTAGACTTGAATAGCTTAAAGTTGCCCTTCCCCTTTAGATTAAAGGTCGCTAAAGTTGTAGGTAAATTTCTCATATTTTCGACTGAACTATAAGAATTTAAAATGATCATATTTAGTTACATCTTAGTAATAGTCATCTTCGCCCTTGGTATAGGAGTAGGAGTTGTCTCAATTGGACTTCTCTCTAACTTCGAGGGGATGGATCTCGCCTTTATCTATCTAATAAGCATAATTTCAGTAGTGATCTTCTGGTTTATAGTGAGGGAAGCTAGAAGAAAGGCTAGCTCCTTATCAGCTATGTATAGAAGTAATACCACCATCATAGCTGATCTCAGCTTCGACTTACTCTATCCTCATAATAAATTAGTCTTTATCGCCTTAATAGGAATTTTAAACGGGGCTGTCGCTTATATATGTTTTACTAGATATATAATCACCAACGGATTAATAGCCTTCTCAGCTTTTTTATTCTTTTTAATAACCGTGATCGTCTCCAACATCTCATTTAATTGGGGATTAAGCCTATTTCTCATAATAACCCCGATTTTAAATTTGACTAGATTCGCATTCGATTATAAATTGGGACCACTACCGATAACAGCCGAGACCGTGTTCATAGCGGCTCTTCTATTCGCTTATCTTGTTAGGAATCACCCTTTAGAGGAGGGAAATTTAGCTGATCTTCCAAGCGACAATACCTTTATCTCGAGGCCATTATTGCCGATATCTCTATTACTAATCTCTGGAGTTATATCCACCGTATTATCCGGGGATAGATCCTATAGCCTAGGGGTTCTATCCAAGGGAGTCATCGAACCTCTAATCCTCTTCTCCCTAGTAGTGGGGAGCGTTAAATCCAGAAGGAGTGTTGAGTTGATACTATACTCTCTATTTTTAGCCGCTATGCTTGGGGCTGGCTATGGCTTCTATAAACTGTTGGATTTCGGAGGAATTAAAGCTCTCTCCTCCTTGGTGCACACTCAAACTGCCTTCAGCTCAGCCTATACTAACCCCAATATCTTTTCCGAAGTTCTGGTGCTACTGCTACCTCTAGCGATAGCTCTCACTTTTTCCTCGTCTAGGTCGCTACTTAGGAGGGCTTATGTCCTTATCGCCTCCCTAACTATGTTAGCCGCCTTATCCCTAACTTATACCCGAGGAGCCTGGCTGGGATTTGCGATCTCGCTTCTGATCCTACTTCTTAATAGGAGAGTGAGGATATTTTTTCTCCTGATCGCTCCGATAATAGTTATAATCTTCATAGTTAAACCTGAGTTATTTCGCACCTTCCTATCATTCTTCAATCTTAAGCTTCGCTCCTCTCAATTGACGGAAACGGTCTCTTATGAGGAGAGATTGAACGTCTGGAAGAGTGCATTAGTAATGATGAGGTTTTATCCCTGGGGAATCGGCTCAGGGATGTTCAGATATTTTTATCCCAAGTTTATGTTTCCTTACTCCAGACGCGCTTTAGATGCCGCTCATAGCCTATCCCTCCACACCGGGGTAGAGATGGGTTGGTTGGGGATGATATCCCTCATCTGGATAATGATAATCTTTTTATATAGGTCCGTTATCTTATATATCAAATCGCCCGTAATGCGAGAAATAGGATTGGGTATGATCGCAAGTTTAATCGGCTTTATCGTCTTTACTCACACTACTGGAGCTCAATTTATTCAGCGAGCTTATATTAACTCTCCTATCCTATTCTTCTGGGTCATAGGAGGATTAATCATTAATCTATTGAGGGAGCAAGCTCCTCCTAAATTGAACGAGAAGGGAGAGTTTCTAACTTGAGGTCGAGAGCTATTCTAGGATTCATTTCCTTTGGGGAAAGAATCTTTCCCTCAACCCTTTCTATATTAATAGCGCTTCTATTTATCTTCGGAAGAGAGGCGATAATCTATAGCAAAGAGATAACGACCGACTATTATCGGGTTGAGGTGGATGAGAGGGGCGATTTCAAAATATTTTCTCTAACAGGACAAGAACTACTCCCCAGTTTTCCGCTCTTTTTCGCTGATTATAAGAGTGGCAAGATAGGAGGAGAGATCGACAAAATAGCTGTTCAACAGCATAGAGATAAAATGAACATCGTCGGTCAGAAGGAATTAGACGAGGTCTATATCACTATCACCTTGACCTTACACCCTCATGAGCCTTATATAGATGTTGATATCGCCCTTAACTATAAAGAGAGATTGGATGTCAACTATGAATGGCTAGAATTTCCTCTCTCCACCTCCCAAGCCAAGATCCTTCGCCGTGATCAGCGATATGAAACCCTTGATAATAACAAAGTTTACATAAATGATAAATGGACTCCCAAAGTTATTATTTTTAACTCCGAATGGGGAGAGAATCCTTCCCTCAACCCTTTCTATATTAATGAGGAGGCGATAGTTTTCTTTGGCAGAGATAACACTCAAGCGATGAAGGTATATCCCTCGCCTCCTTATACTATCGTTCGCTTCGTTCTCGATGATGTAGTAACTCATCCTCACTACTATTACTTCATATATAATGATTATAATTCTAGGATAGACTTGAGTTCGACCTATCGTCCTCAATATAGCTCCGCCAATTATCATATATCCTTTGCTATAGGCAGAGAGGAGAGGATCCTAAGAAAGGAGAGACAACCCCTCGGATATGAAGCCACCCTGATCTTCAGCGAGCATGCTGAGGGACAAGATGTCGATACCGGCGAGGCTATCGCCTATGGCAGTTCGGATAGGAACTCTCCTGATTATGGAAAGAAGGGTATAGTTGGTCACGGATTGACCTTCACCAGATCAATCTGGGCTGAGAGTTCCTCCGCTTACAACTCCACCATGGGATTGGATAACCCAAAGTTTCGAGAACTTACGGATCGTATGTATCGTGATGGAGTGGAGATCATACCTCATACTATCACCAATCTGAGCGATAATCGAAAGAAGGTGATAGAAGGTTTGAGAAAGTTCGAGGCTTATTCCTCTGATAACTGGATAGATCATGCGGGAGCGCGTAATTATGAGGATCTTGTGAACTCTGGCTGGAAGCGACATAGCCCTTATTATATCCTAGATTTACTTGATAAGTTCGATTATAATCTTGCTTGGAGCTATATAGATCTCAACGAGAATTATAAACCTCCCAGAGAGGAAGAACATTGGTCAGTTCCTCTTGGGGAGATCAATATGTTAGTTCCCGATCGGACAGATCAAATACAACCTATATTATTTTATAACAACCGCCTCGATGATGATATCAGCGATGATAAGAAGATATACCTCTGGACCACCATTTCCTTCTGGAGGGGGATTACCCTAAGCGACTACTATTCTCCCTTTCAGATAGATAAGCTTATCAGCGAACGAGGGCTAAATATATCCCATCATTACTTTGCTGGACAGAAGATTCACTCCTGGTTTATCGATTATCTTGTGAAGAGAAGCGATGGAGGATGGGATATCTCTCCGACCTTCGATAATTATTTAAGCTATATGGCTGATAAAGAGCGAGAAGGACGATTATGGGTCCCGACTCTATCTCAGTGGGCTAATTATCTATTAGCCACTGACGAGGTTGATATCATCCCTACTCTCGATGAGGAATTCATAATCCGCAATGAGGGAGATAAGAATATCTTGGGTTTCGCCCTCTCAACTGAGCTTCAGGGGATCAATGCTATTTACCTAGATGGCACGATTTTGAATGACTTCAAGAGAGTTGGAGATGATCTTATCTTCTGGTTCGATTTATCTGCGAAAGAGGAAAGGAGGATCTTCTTCGAGTCGGTATCCGAATATCCTAATACTCATATAATCGACTTTACGCAGAATGACGAAGAAGTAAAGATAAGTTGGATGGGAGTGGATAATAAGGGAAGAATCTTCCCCTTGACCCCTTCTATATTAAATAAGGCTCATTCTCAATTGGAATATTCCTTCAAGCTAAACGATGAGTTATGGTCTAGCTATTCCTCCCAAACGAGCATTATCTATAAGCAATTGGAAAAGGGTGAATATACCTTCTATGTTAGGGCTAGAAACGGTGAGGGAAAAGTTGATCCTATACCAGCTACTTTAAAGTTCGAGATCGACTATGAGGAACAAGAGCAACCCTTTGGGGTAATGAAACTTATGAATCTTCCCAATCCCTTCTCAGATGAGGTTATGATATATTACAATTTGAGCGGGGATGCGGATAGGGTTACCACAACTGTCTATAGTATAGCTGGGGAATTAATATTCCAAGATGAGACTCCGACCTCCTCAGGAGATAACTACTACTATTGGGATGGGAGAGATGAAACAGGGGAGGACATCGCTAATGGCATCTATATATGTGTTTTAGAGGCCTCTAAGGATGAAGAAAAGATAAGAATGGTCTCGAAGATGGCTAAGATCAAATGATAACTTATCATTTACAGAAGCAGGTTCAAAATGAGGATATGTTATATAGCTAATGCAGGAGTTATCCATACTCAGAGATGGCTGAAGTTCTTCTCATCCGCTGGCCATGACATCCATCTCATAACCGATAACTATAATCCGATAGAAGGCGTTAAGATATATGATATGAGATTCAGAAATAGATATAAATCGATTCGCTATCTTCATGAGAAGTTCCTCCCCTATCGCGTGAGAGTGGTAAAGAGATTGATAGATGAGATCGAACCCGATATAGTTCATGCTCACTATGTCGCCAAATATGGATATCGGGGAGCATTATCGGGCTTTCATCCCCTAGTTCTGACGGCCTGGGGATCAGATATCTATCTCAACGCTGGACAGAGCTTCCTTAGTAACCGCCTTACAATTTATTCTCTTACTAAAGCAGACCTTATAACGGGTGATTCCAAGGATCTTCTCCGAGCTATGAGAAAGTTATCCGCTTCCGAAGATAAGCTGGTGGAGGTTCAATGGGGAGTGGAATTAGATTGGTTCGATTCTGTGGAGAAGACGAATTGGAAGAGAGAATTGGGATGGGATGATGACCCGGTAGTTATCAGCACTCGCTCCTTCAAACATTTCTATAATATAGATGTGCTATTAAAGGCAGTCCCTCTTGTCCTTAAAGAGTTCGCAAACGCCAAGTTTCTGATATTAGGGAGTGGCCCTTTGGAAGGAGAACTAAAGCAAGAAGCCGAGAATTTAAACCTAAGGGATTCCGTCCGATTCCTCGGAGCGATTCCTTATGAGAAGGTTCCAGTGTATCTCAAGGATTCGCAGGTATTTATCTCGATCCCCTCCTGGGATGGAACCTCGGCCTCCTTATTAGAGGCGATGTCCGCTCGCCTGCCCGTCATTGTTACCGACCTTCCCACTAATAGAGAATGGATCGAGGAGGGAGTTAATGGACACCTAGTTCCGATAAGAGATGAGAAGAGGCTAGCTGAGGCGATAGTTCATCTTTTGAAAGATAAAGCCTCTTGTCTCGACTGGGGCAAAAGGAATAGGGATATAATAGAGGAGAGGGCAGATCATAAGCGTGAGATGAGGAAGATGGAGGCTTTATATAAATCGCTTATAAGGGAGAAATGATATGAAATATATCCTGTTGGTAGGAGATGGAATGGCAGATCGCCCCATAGAGGAGTTAGGTGGCAAAACACCTCTGGAGGTAGCTCGCACTCCCAATATGGATTTTCTCGCTAGAGAGGGGATAGTAGGGAAGGCTAGAACGATCCCGGAGGGGATGCCGGCCGGGAGTACCGTTGCTACTTTAAGTCTTCTGGGATACGATCCTAGAGTATATCTCATCGGGAGAGGTCCTTTAGAAGCCGCTAGTCGAGGGATAGAATTAAGGGATGGAGAGATAGCCTTTCGCTGTAATCTGGTTACCGTAGGCGAGAAGGAGATGATCGATTACTCTGCGGGACATATCTCCAGCGAAGAGGCTTTAGTTCTAATGGAGTATATAGATGACAATCTGGGAGGTGATGATCTTCACTTCTACCCTGGGGTAAGTTACCGTCATCTGATGATAACTCAAGGCGAGTTATCCGCATTAGAATGCACTCCTCCCCATGACATAATGGGGGAGAATTTTGAGACCCATCTACCCAAAGGAGAAGGAGAGGAATTTATACGCCACCTGTTATATAAATCTAAAGATCTACTAGCCGAACATAAGATAAATCAGGAGAGGGTAAAGAGAGGTAAAAATCCTGCCAATATGATCTGGGCTTGGGAGCAGGGGAAAAAACCTGTTATGCCCACCCTTAAAGATAGATATAATATCTCTGGGGCGGTCATCTCTGCGGTCGATCTAATCCGAGGGATAGGTTACTATGCCGGGCTAGATATAATAGAAGTTCCAGGAGCCACTGGATATATAGATACTAACTACGAGGGAAAAGTCGAATATGCTCTTCGCCTCTTGGATAATAACGATTTCATCTTCGTTCATGTGGAAGCTCCCGATGAGGCTGGACATGCTGGCGATGTCGATCTGAAGATCGAGACGATAGAGGATTTCGACACTCGTTTAGTGGGAGGGATATTGAGGGGATTAGAGGGAAAGAGGGATTATAAGATCTTATTATTGCCCGATCATTTCACTCCTCTGTCTATAAGAACCCATTCACCCGAGCCAGTTCCTTTCTTGATCTATTCCCCTGATGGTGAGCATAATAACGTTAGAACCTTCTCAGAGAAAGCTGCTGAGGAAGGAGATATATATTTAGAGGAAGGATCGAAACTGATCGATAATTTCATAACTTGATTTTATTCTCTTTATATGCTATTATATAGGTAATAGCATATAAAGAGAGGTGAGACGGGTGTCAGATGAGGATTATAACCTTACCCTTGAGGAAGCCGCCCAGACATTAGGACTTGCCAAAGGAACGGTATGGCGTTATACTAAAGTAGGAAAATTATCCAAGATATATGTGAAGGATAGAGGAAGGCGCTTAATAAAAGTTAAGGAAGAGGAAGTGAGAAAGTTAGAAGCCGATATGGAGAGAAAAACGGAAGCAGAAGGGTTACCTCCTCCTAAGCTTCGGCAGAAGAGTGAGGAGAAGAATGAGGAAATAAGCGAATTCTTAGTTAAACGGCATGAGAAAGCTATATATAAGATCGGGCGGTTGGAGGAGAGATTGGGTAAATTAGAGGGGGAGAGAAAAAAGCTTATAAAGATAAGGACCAAAGCTTGGCAATGGTTGGATAAGAAGGCCAAGCTGGAGACGGAAACCAAAAATTTAGAAGATGCTCTGAAGTCGGAAAGAGAGAAAAGGGATGATTTCAAGCGGAAAATGGGACTTGTAAAAGAGCGGATTAGCGAACTAGGAGAGGAGAATAAAATCCTAAGTGATGATCTAAAGTTGGAGAAGGAGAGAAGAGTCAAACTTGAAGCTGAAAATCAGATGTTAGATATTGAGTTGAAGAAGGAGAGAGGTAAAAGGGAGAGGCTGGAGGTCGATCTTGAGATACTAAAAGGGCAGATTGAAGACCTATATAATTTGGCTGATATTAAGTTTACTGAGTTTATAAAGGCGAAATTGGGAAGGATAATAAGGAGAAAGAGAAGAAAATCCGATACCTAGAGGAGAGAAGAAATATGCCCTTAGTCGTTCATAAATATGGTGGTAGTTCGGTAGCGGATGCGGAGAAGATAAAACGAGTAGCTCGTCGTATCGCTTCTGCTAAAGTAAAGGGCAATGATGCGGTAGTAGTTGTCTCCGCAAGAGGTGATACCACCGATGAGTTGCTGGAACTAGCCTATCAAGTATGCGAATTTCCGAGCGAGCGCGAGATAGATATGCTATTAGCGACTGGAGAGCAGATATCGATCGCCTTGGTCTCTATGGCTCTTCACTCCCTGGGATATGATGCGATCTCCTTTACTGGCGCCCAAGGGGGGATAATCACTGATACAGCTCATACCAATGCCAGGATAGTGGAAGTGAAGACAGATCGAATCTTAAGGGAACTGGAAAAGGGTAAGATCGTCATTGTCGCTGGCTTTCAGGGAGTGAGTATCGAGGATGAGATCACCACCTTGGGAAGAGGAGGATCTGATACAACTGCGGTCGCTCTGGCTGCGGTTTTGAAGGCTGATGTCTGTGAGATATACACCGATGTGGAGGGGGTATATACCGCTGATCCCAGGGTAGTTGAGGATGCTAGAAAGATCGACTATATAAGCTATGATGAGATGCTGGAGCTAGCCAGCCTTGGCGCTCAGGTTTTACAGTTAAGAGCAGTAGAGTTTGCGAAAAGATATGGGGTCAAGA
>CAZSTA010000017.1:26987-32073 GCA_964609495.1 uncultured bacterium
CAAGATCCATGTTCGCTCCAGCTTTAATAATAACCGGGGAACTACTGTAGAAGGAGATACGGATATGATGGAAAAGGTTGTAGTGCGGGGGATCACTCATGATGCCAATGTAACTAAGATGGCTATGGTCTCCGTTCCCGATAGACCAGGTATAGCGGCCAGGTTATTTAAGGCCGTTGCCGCGAGGAATATAAATATCAGGTTGATCGTCCAAGGGGTCACTACTCGTGGTAACAAAAGCGATATTTCATTCATCGTCTCTAAGGGCAACTTTGAGAAGGTTAAAAAGATCACTGAGGGACTGGTTGACGAGTTAGCCGCGGAGGGAGTGTTATATGATGAGGGAGTAGCCCTGGTTTCTATCGTGGGCTTGGGTATCGCTAATACTCCAGGGGTCGCCGCAGATATGTTCGCGACCCTAGCGGCAGAAGAGATCAATATCGAGATGATCAGCACCTCGGAGATAAAGATATCCTGCCTCATTCGAGAAGAGGAAGTGAATAAAGCGGTCAAAGCTTTACATCAGAAATTTATCTCGGCTAGGGAGGAGTGATCGAATGTCCTATAATGTAGCTGTCGTAGGCGCAGGAATGGTGGGAAAGGAGCTAGTTCGAGTCCTGAAGGAGAGAAAATTCCCTATCAATGATCTTAAGATATTAGCGACCAGAGAGCGTGATGAGGATATTTATGGCGAGACTTATCATGTGTTAAAGATAAGCGATGAGGAATTCGATGGAGTGCAGATCTCCCTCTTCGCGGGAAGGGAGGGGGAGAAGGGAGCTAGCAAGCAGTTTGGATTTAAGGCCATAGAGAAGGGAGTAGTGGTCATCGATAATGCTTCTACTTTCCGTATGTATCCTGATATCCCTCTGATCGTTCCGGAGGTGAATCCCCATCGGTTGACTAAAGAGGCTCGTTTCTATGCGAATCCCAACTGCTCAACTATTCAGTTAGTAGTGGCCTTAGCTCCCCTTCATCGAGCAGCGCGGATCAGAAGGATCGTGGTATGCACCTATCAATCCGTCTCCGGTTGGGGACGCGCCGCCGTAGCCGAGTTGAGGAAACAGACTCCGCAAGCTCTCACAGGAGAAAGGGTGGAGGTCAATACAAGCATAATTCCTTATCAGATCGCCCTTAACGTCGTTCCTCAAATAGATAGCTTCTTAGAGGATGGTTATACCAAAGAGGAGCTCAAGATGAAGCAGGAGATGAGGAAGATCATAGAGGATGATAACATTCAAATCAGCACTACTACGGTAAGGGTCCCGGTCTTCATTGGTCATGCGGAAGCGGTCAACGTTGAGTTCGAGGATCGATTAACCGCAGATGAAGCTAGAACTATTCTCTCCAATCCTGAACAATCGCCCGGAGTAATGGTTATGGATGATCCAGCGAATAAAATCTATCCCACTCCGCTTGATGCTGTAGGGCGCGATGAGGTCTTCGTAGGAAGGATTAGAGAGGATAGAAGCGTAGCCCACGGATTAAATATGTGGATTGTAGCGGATAATCTACGAAAGGGTGCGGCTACAAATGCGGTACAGATCGCGGAGATGCTGGTGGAGAAAGGGTTGATTTAGAATCCTCATCTTGACATTTCAAAAACATGCAACTTTTTCGGTGATTTGTATTATTATATATAAGTGGAGGCTACTATCTATAATCTGTATTTGGCCACTTGGATTATAGTTAGCCAATAGTGAAACCAGCCACTAATGTTTATTAGTGGCTATTTTTATTTATAAGGAGGTGAAGATCTAACTCTAATCTCTCCTAATTCGGAGAGATAACTCCAAATCTTATCCGAAGAGATTTGTAAAGGAGGATAGAAAGATGTCCGAGAATAAGATAACGAGAAGGAAGTTTATGGAACTTCTAGCTGAGGTGGGATTAGCAGCTTGGCTAGCGCCTAAGTTCCTCATCACTCCGGCTTATGCCGCTGAGGCCGATGAGCTATTGAAAGAGATGGTCAGGGAGGATTTGATAGTTGATGGAGTGCTGACGAGCGTTTTAGGCACCTCCGCAATAGAGGTCTCGCCCAGAAACTTCAAGTATTTGACCGCCGCCTCTCAGAGGAAGGATTCGATAAAGCTTTGGCTTCCTAGCGAGATGGATGATTTAGCCAGGGAATTAGCTCAATACAAGGGTCGAAAGGTCCGAGCCATCCTTTCCCCAGATAGGGCCTTTGTGGTTGTTATAGTAATAGTAGGAGTAAAGCTTCCTCCGATCATTTGCTATATACCCGCCCCTGATGTGTTCCTAGATAATATCAGGGTAAGACCTGGTATGTATGGCGACATAAAGCTTCAAGATCAACTACTTGATTCCTTCGTGAGAGAGGGATTGCTCGACAAGGGAGTGGCGGAATTCGTTCGCCGGGCTAGATAATAATAGTTGCTACTCGAAATCGCAAGGAGCCTGTTCCAATGAGGAATAGGCTCCTTAAAATTACCTGGAGGAGATCAATGAGTGATCGAGGACAAACCTTCATCTTAGAGGTTACCGAAGGATGTAATAATAATTGTATTCACTGTTATAATATCTGGAGGAAAGCAGGAAGATCGAGAGAAGGAGAGATGAGCGCCGCGGAGATCAGAGATCTCATCCTCAAATTGAAGAATGAGGTGAAGATCGGAACGATAGGGATCTCAGGAGGCGAGCCTTTTGTCCGAGATGATATTCTGGAGATAGCCTCCTCTATAGCCGACGAGGAGATCGCCTTATTGATCTTAACCAACGGCACCATGCTGACGAGGGAGAAGGTCGAGGCTACCTATCTCTACTCATCCTATGAGGTCCCTATTCTAAGCTATAAGAGAGAAGTTCATAATCGGCTAGTTAGGGCGGAGGCTTTCGATAAAACTATTAAGGGAATTGCCAACATCTGCCATTATGGAGGTAGCTGGTATGCCTCTTTCGTGGCGACTAAACTTAACTATGCTGATCTAATGAAGACTGCGGAATTGGCGATAGCCTTTGGAACTAGAGGATTTATGTTCAATCGCTTAAACTTAAGCGAGGCAAACATAAGATATGCCGATCTCCTAATGCCAACAGTTGATATGTTGAAGGAAAATCTGGATACTTTATGTTCGTTAGCTGATAAATATGAACTCCCTATATCCTTAGGAGTCCCAATTCCTCCTTGCCTAATAGATATTAGAGATTATCCAGAGCTTCACTTCGGCTGGTGTCCTGCTGGGAGGGAAGGCTCCTATTATACGATCGATCCTCGGGGTAATCTTAGAATATGTAATCACTCCGCGGTTATTTTGGGGAATCTGCGGGAGGAATCTTTCAACGAGCTTGCTGATAAGCCTTATGTCCACAAGTTCAGAGATGCTTTGCCCAGATATTGTCAGAACTGCGAATCCGAGTTTAGAGATGAGTGTCGAGGAGGCTGTAAAGCCGCCTCCGAAGTTTGTTATCATACTATAGATGAGGTCGATCCTTTTGTAAAGATATCTCTAGGGAGGTAGAGCATTCGGGATTGAATTTGTCCCTAATCCGGGCAATTCGTAAGAAGATCAGACGATTTATTTTTAGGAGGTGATCAAGTATGAAACGTTTAGTTGTCTTAATGACCCTATCCCTGATCCTGTTGGGCTTGATCCTGACGGGAGCGGTCTGTGATGGAGGAACTACAACTGTTACAGTCAATTTGCCTACTAAGCAAGAGACCTACCTCGGAAGCGCATCTCCGGATGTAGTTCGTCCCCCCATACCTGGAGTGGGACCCGATCTCTTCCCCTGTGGCGTTGGCTACGGTACTCATAGGGACCTCTTTCAATTTGATTTTGCTAATATCCCCGCTGGCTCCACCATAAAGAGGGCTGAGATGATCCTATTCGTTTATAAGGTATATGGAGGGAGCGAATCTTATCGGGCGCATCGCATAAATAAATCTTGGGACGAGGCTACCGCAACTTGGAATAGTTCTGCTGGTGATTTTGATCCAACGCCTGCGGATACGAAAACCATCACGGGTATAGGAGGAATATGGGTTTCGTGGGACATAACCGCTCTGGTACAGGCTTGGTTGGACGCTCCGACTCGTGATTTTGGAGTGATGGTTCGTTCCCCAGAAGAGGCTAATGGAGGCTATGTTCTATTCGCCTCCTCAGATTATATGGATTTCTCCCACCATCCTCAGGTGAAGGTGACCTATATTAGCCCATAGAGGAAGATTTGTGGGGGAAATTTTTATTCCTTCTTTACAACTAATAGAATAGGCTGAAATTCAGAGAGAAGAAGTAAGAAAATATAAAAGTTAATTTCGCAGTATATCTCATCCCTCGGTTCTCTCCGGGGGATGAGATCTCACAACACCAAGCCTTTCCTCAAAAAGTGCTGATGGATGCATATAAAATTAGGGACTTGGAAAACATCGGATATCATCCCCAGCTCCTCCTCTTAAAGGAGAGGAGAAATTGAAATGTAGATGAAGAGAGATAACCCTTCCTTTCCTCTGAGAAGAGGAAGGCAAGGGAAGTAAGATATCAGGTCCCCGATTCTATATGCTTCCAGTGCTGATTGAAAAATTTGAAAAATTTTTGAATCTGTGATATAATTAAGTAACAAATCAAACTAGTAATAAATTGAATGTAAGATATATACTATAAATTATCAAGATAGATTTGACTAAAGATTAGACTTTTTCTCAGAGAATAGATGAGTTGTCGGTATCTTCGATAAGTATAGTAATATCAACAACCTTAATATTACCTTTGGTCGAAGGGGGTATTTTTATGAAGATGCCTTCGATATTCGCTAGATATCAGAAGAGACGCAGCGATATTTTGAGATTTGGGGAGAGTAACATCGGGCTAGAGGTTAGCAAGCAAGCTTATGAAATAGCGAAAAAGATGAACTTCAAACCAGAGTCATCTTATCCCCAGTGGTTAAAAGAGGAATTCCAGAGATGGAAAAGGAAAATTCTGCTCGATAAGGAAGTTAAAGTGGCAAAATATATGCTATCGAAGATCAAGCGAGAAGATATTAATTATGATAAGATCTATTATCAGATAGTTATAAGACATAATGCAATTAAGAGAGAAATAGAAGAAGTCTTAAAGGAGTTCGCGCC
>CAZSTA010000018.1:0-11908 GCA_964609495.1 uncultured bacterium
TCTTGTAACGTTGGCTATTCTACTCAGAGACATCAATCCATCCCCAATCGGGACATTCATCCCTTGCACTATTATTAGTCAACCTAGTCACGTCACTTCCATCGTATTTCATCGAGTAGATCTCATCATTTCCATCTCGAGTAGACACAAAGGCAATTCTGCTCCCATCAGGCGACCAAGTGGGATATTCATCCCACGCAGTATTGTTAGTGAGCCTAGTTTGATTGCTCCCATCTGAGTTCATCACATAGATCTCACTATCTCCATCCCGATAAGATGTGAAAGCGATCTTACTCCTATCTGGAGACCAAGCAGGGTGTTTGTTGTTAACAACATCTGTTCCATCACTCTTCATCTTAAAGATGTTTATACCTTCCCCGTGAGGATCGCGAGCGAGAGCGATCTCATCTCCCCTCGGCGACCAAGTGGGATAGAAAGCATCTCCTGATACAGTGAGCCTAGTTCGTCCACTCCCATCTGAGTTTATCACATAGATGTCAGAGGTCCCCGGAATGGAGATGGAGGTGAAAGCGATCTTAGTGCTATCTGGGGACCAAACAGGGTTGTCATCATAAGTAGAATCGTTGGTAAGCCTAGTCTCTGAAGTCCCATCCACATTCATCACATAGATCTCGGATGATGGGTAACCTGAGTGCCAATCCCGATCGGACACAAAAGCGATCTTCTCTCCATCAGGAGAAATAGCTGGATCCCAATCAACAGCATGACTGTAGGTGGTCAATCTAGTTTGGTTAGCTCCATTAGTATCCATTATGTAGATCTCGGTGTTCCCATCCCGATTGGAGTCGAAAGCGATCTTAAAGGATGGTTCCTTAAAGGTAAGTCCATTCTCACAGCCTATCGCCGCTAATAAGAGGACCACCCCTAAGATCATTAGTGATATAGCTAATTTTCTCATTCCTTACATCTCCTTTCACTCGCAGAATATAGATAAGTCGGGGAAGGATAGCCAGCATCTTGTAACATTGGCTATTTAGACTCTACTCAGGGATACTAATCCACCCCCAATCGGGCCGGACATCCATTGCACTATTATTAGTCAACCTAGTCTGATCGCTTCCATCATATTTCATCGAATAGATCTCAAAATTCCCCTCCCGATCAGACGCAAAGGCAATTCTGCTCCCATCAGGCGACCAAGTGGGATTTACATCTAAACCAGGATTGTTGCTTAGATTATATTGAAGAGTTAGGTCGGAAATACGCAGATAATAGATCTCCCGATTCCAGTAACCATCCCGATAGGACATAAAAGCGATCTTACTCCTATCTGGAGACCAAGCAGGAGCTATATCGTCAGCCGTAGGATTATTTGTTAGATTAACAACACCTGTTCCATCACTCTTCATCTTATAGATGTCATAATGGATGTCATGACCATTTTTACAAGCGAAGGCGATTTCATCTCCCCTCGGCGACCAAGTGGGATATAAAGCATCTAGTAAGAAAGTGAGCTTAGTTTGGTCGCTCCCATCTGAGTTCATTACATAGATCTCATCTACTAACCCATAATCTTCGGACGCAAAAACGATCTTGGTGCTATCCGGTGACCAATCAGGATGTCTATCAGAATAAGGATCGTTGGTAAGCCTAGTGACTGAAGTCCCATCTACATTCATCACATAGATCTCTTTGTTTCCATCCCGCTCAGATACAAAAGCGATCTTCTCTCCATCAGGAGAAATAGCTGGATCCTCATCCCGAGCAGGATTATTAGTCAATCTAGTCTGGTTAGTTCCATCTTCATTCATTATGTAGATCTCGTGATTTCCATCCCGATCGGATTGGAAAACGATCTTATTGGATATCTCCGTGAGTCCATTCTCACAGCCTATCGCCGCTACCAAGAGAATCATCCCTAAGATCATTAGTGATATAGCTAATCTTCTCATTCTTTACACCTCTTTTCACTTGCAGAATAAGAGTAAGTTAGAGAAGAATAGCCAGCGTCTTGTGACGCTGGCTATATAGACTCTACCTAGGGGACCAATCGGGATAATCATCACTTGCAGTATTGTTAGTCAATCTAGTCTGATCGCTTCCATCCGAGGATTTCATCGAGTAGATCTCATAATTTCCATCCCGATGGGACGTGAAGGCAATCCTGCTCCCGTCAGGCGACCAAGTTGCAGCCCACTCCAATGAACCAGGTTTATTGGTTAGATTATATTGAAGAGTTGGGTTGGAAACATCTAGGTAATAGATCTCCCAATTCCCATCTCTGTTAGAGTGGAAAGCGATCTTACTCCCATCTGGGGACCAGGCAGGCGCTGTATCGTTATTCGTAGGCTTATTTGTTAGATTAACAGTGAGTGTTCCATCGTTCTTCATCTTAAAGATGTCATTTCCGCGAGTGAAGGCGATCTCACTTCCATCAGGAGACCAACTAGGAAACCAGTCAATAGCAGGATTAGTAGTGAGCCTAGTTGGATTAGAGCCATCAGAGTCCATCACATAGATCTCTAGGTTCCCATCCCGATTAGACATGAAAGCGATCTTAGCGCCATTTGGCGACCAATCAGGAAGCCAATCAACAGCAAGATCGTTGGTAAGCCTAATCACGGCAGTCCCATCCACATTCATCACATAGATCTCGAAGTTCCCATCCCGAGTAGACATGAAAGCGATCTTCGTCCCATCAGGAGAAATAGCTGGCTGCCAATCAACAGCAGAATGATTAGTCAATCTAGTTTGATTAGCTCCCGTGGCATCCATTATGTAGATCTCCCAGTTCCCATCTCGAGTCGACGCGAAAGCGATCTGGGAGGACATCACCGAGATAGTTACATTATTGTCATCCTTCCCTCCCTTGCCATCACTCACCTCTACACTTATCGTGTAGCTCTTATCCTCTAGCACTGAGGGTGCAGTCCAAGTCGTAGTGGCTCCAGTCGTGGAGCTGAAGCTTCCCCCATCTGCACTCCAAGTGTAAGTCAGAGTATCACCATCAGGATCTGTCGAAGAAGCGGTGAGATTGACTACTCCTCCTGACTTGACGGTAGTAGCAGAAGCAGTTATCGTCGGCTTGGAAGGGGGTTGATTGGGCGTGGGCGTAGGCTTTGCTCCTTGCTCACAGCCTATCACAACTATCAAGAAGATCACCCCTAAGAGCATTAGTGATATAGCTAATTTTCTCATTCCTTATACCTCCTTTAAGTTTTAAATATTCATACATCCAAACTCCATCCATACCAATTACTCGTAAAATATGAGTAAATTGGGGAAGAATAGCTAGCATCTTGTAACGCTGGCTATTTAGACTCTACTCAGAGACATTAATCCATCCCCAATCGGGACATTCATCACCGGCACTATTATTAGTCAATCTAGTCAAGTCACTTCCATCGGATTTCACCTAAACTTGACTATTTTACTTATATTTATATTACATCAAAAATATCAACATTACTTTTAGTAGTGGCGAATAAATTTTTTATCCGAATTTTGGGTTTTGACCGGTGCACCTTTTCTACTCTCCTATTGCCCTCTTTCTTTTATCTTGAGAATCGGGAATATTCTCCGCTTTGAGATATTATGAGTAGCATCGGAAGAGTTAAAATTTTGAGTCATTTATGGAGAGTATCCTATCTAATGCACCACTCGAGTTAAAGCTAGGTAAATAAAGGGAGAGAAACACAGAATTATTTATATCCACTTCTGTTCTCTCCCCCTTTATTACACCTTATTATATTATACGATAAAAATCTATCTAAGTTGCAATTTAGACGTCCAATCTCCCCTCACGATAAGCAGTTATATATTCTATACAGTAATCATCCTTACCCAGAACAGTATTACAGGCTTTGATCGTAGCCATTATCTTAATATCGCCCGCGTCCATTATCGCAGAATCGAGATATCCGATGACCATCGGTAAGAAAGTTCGATTTATGAGCTTTCGGTTAGGAAGGCCATAGGAGATATTGCTCAATCCCATCACTGTTTTGATGCCGGGGAAGGATGATTTGATGGACTTCAGCGTCTTGATAACCAACAGACCACACTTCACATCGGTGCTTACAGGCATAACTAATGGGTCGATGTAGATGTCCTCTATAGGTATCTCCTCTTTAGTTGCGGCTTCGATTATCTTTCCTGCGGCTTTACATCTATCTTCAACGCTATGGGGGATCCCAGCTTCGGTCATCGTCAGTCCCACCACCATACACTTATACTCCTTGACTAAAGGTAAGACGCTCTTTAACCTGCTCTCCTCCGCGGTAGTAGAATTGGCTAAAGGTCTTCCGTTTTTATGTAGCTTCACCCCTCTCTCTAGCGCCACTGGATTAGGGCTATCGATACACAGAGGAAGATCAACTACCTCCTGAACGATATTGACCAACCATTCCATATCATCTGGTTCATTGCTCACCCTGCTGCCAACGTTGATATCCAACATCCCAGCACCATCATCCACCTGCTTCTTGGCTAGATTTTGAATAAATTTAGTATCTCTCTTCTCTACAGCAGTATGAACCGATTTTCTACCCGAATTTATACTCTCTCCGATAACTAGCATTCGTTCTATTTCCTCCTTAATTCCTTAGCACAATCTATTATCCGCTCTTCTGAAATTATAAAATCGACTGGCACATCATTTTCGCCGTTTGGTAGCTTATCATATAACTGAAACTCGAAGGCTAGACCGATTGAGCGAACTTCTGGCCTTAATTCCTTCAGGAATCTATCGTAGAAGCCTCCTCCATAGCCTATCCTATGTCCCCGAACATCAAACACCACCCCGGGGACGATCACCAAATCGATCTCTTTAGGATCAACTGGACGAACAAATTGGAACTTCGGCTCTGGAATACCGAACTTCCCCACCTCTAACTCAGAGTCGTAATCTAGAATCTCAGAGGGAAGTATCCGCCCCTCGCGAAACCTGGTTATGGGAACGATCACTCTCTTGCTCTCCTCCATAGCATGCTCGATCATCTCCCTCGTATCCACCTCGTTTTCCTTAGTCGCGTAAAACATTACGACCTTTGCTCTCTTAAAAAGATGACATCCGAGCAATTTATCAGCTATGATCTTGCTCTTCTCCCTTATCACCCTTTTTCTCTGGCTATTCCTTAACCTCAAAATACGCTCTCTCAAGATACTTTTCGAGATATTGGCTTCAACTGGGTTAATCGTGATCACCCGGACTTTCTATAAGCATCCAAATAGGAATCGCAATAAATATTCTTGTTGAGCAGAAGATCCGCGGTTATCATCGCATCCATCAAAGATTCATCAGTACTATCAACGATGGCCGCGTCTAAACCACAAGCCATAGCCATCACCAAGAAGGTGCGGTTTATCAACTCTCTCTCCTGAGTCCTCTGAGATACATTACTAAGACCAATGACAGTCCTGGGAGGAGGATCGGATAGGAGTTTGAATTGTCTCAAGGACTCCAACACCTGGAGACAGTGGGCTTGTTCCACATTAACCGGCAAGATCAGAGGATCAAGGTATAAATCATCTAAGGGGAATCCCTTCTCCATGGCCATAGCTACGATTTGAAGTGCCAATTCGCTCTTCCTATTCACATCGCGAGGGACTCCATGTTCATCCATAGATAGACCGATCACCGAGGCATTATGTTCCAAAGCTAAATCTAGCAGTCTCGTCAACTTATCGACTTCCGCGGTGGTGGAGTTGATCATTGGCTTGCCCTTTTTATGAGATTTCAATCCCACCTCTATGACCTCTGGCTTAGGGCTATCTATAGCTAAAGGGACATCTACAGCCTCATGAATCGTCTCCACCAACCATCCTATCACCTCCACTGGATCCGCCGCGGCTGGACCGGTATTCACATCCAGCATATTCGCTCCACCTTCCACCTGTTTCACCGCTAATTGCTTGATGACATCAGCATCTTTATTCTTTATCGCCCTTTTTACCGCCCTATACATCCCATTAATTCTCTCTCCGATAGTTAACATATCTCTTCCTCCTTTGTTATTTAATATCACTAACTACTCACAAGCTCTTGTATGGTCTTCCTCACGTTCTCTACAGCCTCGGGATGTCGCATAACTAAGATATCAGCACCAGATTGAAGATATCCAAAGGCAGTAGCTGCCTCCCATAGCGGACCCCGTTGCTTCTCAGATCCCCATTGTGGCTGTTCCTCCACAGTTGCTTTAGCCTCTTTAACTCGCCACGCCTCCGAGCCAACCATACAGATCATTGGAGTGGAGAGCGTTTTATCCCCTTGTAGGGCGGCGAGTCTCATCCTCTCCATTATCGAGTAGGCATATTCGAGGCCATAACCTAAGGCTCCATTCGTCTGATAGATAACCATTCTATCGAAGGTCATTCCCATATCGGAGGCGAGGATATTCACCTGCTTGCCAATGTTTATATCTAGCGGAGACTCGGTAATTATATTGTGATCATCAGCTAAACAGGAGACGACTAAAGTCTTGTAATTATCCTCCACTGCTGAACCCAGCAAACATCTCTCTCCTGAGGCGGCTTGACTTACCACGGGCATCACTTCGTTATCCTTCTCGTGCTGATCACACCCCCATATAATGAGCGGAACTCCTACCGCCTCCAAGACAGCTTTAACCACCTTTGCGGCTTGGTCTGGAGAGGTATCACCTTCATCGGGATGAGTGTTTAATAATCTCAAGCAGATCATATCAGCGCCATACTCATCCACACACTTTTTAGCCCACTTCGCAGGATCATCCCATACATCACTATAGTGCTCAGCTAAAACATCTGGCCAATCACTAGGAGCCTTATCGATTACTTCTAAAGCGATCGCTGGAGTATAAGGAGTCTCTCCCTCAAAGTGCATAAATGGTAATGAGTTTTCCCCTCCAACGGTAACTACTGAAGTTCGAGTTCCTCCCTCCTCGGCCGTAGCCCCGATAGTTACTAAATTTACACTACCAACTGATTTCTCCCTTATGAGATCAAATGGCATTTTTTAACCTCCTCTTAGTTACTTAGACGCTTCCTACGAATATATAATGTGATCTAATCAACGATTAACCAACACTATCTCTAGCTAATAGAGCTGCCCCTAAAGCTCCCACTAATTGCGGATCGGAGGGGATATTTAAACTCTCACCTAACCTCTCCTCAAGAGCGGCAACTACTCCCCTGTTCTTAGCTACTCCTCCACTCATCGCCACTTCTTTAGTCAATCCAACCCGATGAACAAGCCCAATAGTTCTATCAGCCACCGCGTTGTGTAGCCCCTTTATGATCTCCTCCTTTGGATATCCCTCAGCGATTAGGGAGACGACCTCCGATTCCGCGAAGACAGTACACATGCTGCTTATAACTAAGCTATCCTTAGCCCTACTGGAGAGCTTCCCCAATTCCTCAACCCTCACCTCAAGCGCCTTAGCCATTACCTCCAAGAAGCGACCAGTTCCCGCTGCGCATTTATCGTTCATAGCGAAGTCCATAGCCTTCCCTTTACCATTTATCCTAATGACCTTACTATCCTGCCCTCCGATATCGATAACCGTCCTCACCTGAGGGAAGAGATAGCTAGCACCTTTAGCGTGGCATGATATCTCAGTTACCTGTTTATCAGCAAAATCAACCTTTATCCGACCATAGCCAGTCGCTACGGTGAAATCGAGGTCTTCAAAGGAAAGTCCTATTTGGTTTGAGATCGCATCTCTAATTCTCTGAATCGCTTGCCGACTCGAGCTTCCAGTAGGCATTAAATAGGAGGCTAATATCTCATCATCCTCCATTATAAGGGCTTTAGAAGTGAGAGAACCGATATCTATTCCCGCGACTATCATCTATTTCTCCAATATCTCTAAGAAACCTTCGAATCTAGTTCTAGTTTGGGCTTCGGAATAATTTCGACTATCCAAACAATCCCCATCTAAGACCAGAAATGGGATCCCTTTTTTCGCCAGAGCATCTTTGATGAGGCGAACTCCTCCACAGCTTTGCCTACATCCCCAATGGGAGAAATGGATAACTCCATCGATGCTATAATCGTCAACCATCTTTGATATAGCCTCTACCCTTCTCTCTATAGATCCATTGGCATGATGAGATAGTGTCTTTCGGGCAAGGCTGATATATGGCTCGCCTGGGTCCATCTCCTCCCAGTAAATATAATTAAATTCCTCGAAGGCGATAACTGATCCGAAGGAGTTATCTTCGACATACCCGATGAATTGATTGCTATAATACGGCTTTAAATGAAGCCATAGAAGGCGAATCTTTTCCCTCTCCACCGCAGGTCTTCCCGTCTCAATCCTCCTCTCAAGCTCCTCAGCGAGCTTTCTATATATGTCTATTATTCTCTTCGTGCCTAGTCCAAGAGTAGGCGCTACTACATAGCCTAACGCCTCTATACCGCTCATTGGAGAAGGGATCGTCCGACGCAGATCGTTGACTTTGAGCATACAATTGCGAGCCTGATTGGAGAGGACTATTGCTTCCTCTAGAGAGCGAGGACTTAACTTCCTTCCGGTATGATGCTCTAAGAATTTCACTAATTCCTGAAATTGATAAGCTAAATACTCGACTGCCGAGGAATTCGATTCGTAAGGGACCTCCAGGAGAAAGTAATCCCCACCGCATAGTTTAGATAACTGTTCAAAGGTGCAAACCGTTCCCTCGCAGAGAAGAGAAGTCGATACTAAAGCTCGAGGAGGTGGCAACAATCCCTCTAAAGCCATTCCTATGACACAGCGACAGAAGGAACAGGTATCTCTCAGATAAAGATTATTCTCAGCCCTCTGGAGAAAACGCAGGTTGAAGCCTAATCCTGCTATAGCGGTAGAGGCCATCTCAACGGAGAAGGGTAATATCTTCATCGCATGAAATATCTCTGGAGGCGTGAAGAGACTCACCCAAACACTAGGATAGAACGGAAGATATGCTTTCAAGGATATCCCTAAGCCAAATTTAGCCAGCATATTCGAGGCTTGGAGGTGATGATCCGAAGAAGGAGAAGGAGGGAAAAGAGTTCTTTTGAGAGGAGGATATAGGGAGGGCCACATCTCCTTGACCTTCATCAGAAGTTCTCTCATTGAAGCACCTCCAAGAATGCCTGAATACGAGTCCTCAATTGCCCTGCGCTTCCCAAACTGTGATCTCCTTCAAGAAATAAAAGAGGGATATTATTTTCGGTAAGCAGGGTCTTCAGAGGAGGTAAATCATAAGCAAAGGTATCACAGAATTTAAGAACGTGATAGATCACCCCATCCGCTTCACTATCCCTCACCAATTTCAAGAGATGAGAGAATCTTCGTTCAGTATCTCTCATTCGAGCACATTGGGGCTTGCGAAATTGATAATCGACTAATGCCTCCAGGGGAGGAAGAGAGGTATCGACATCCTCGTAAAAATATCTAGTTCCTATACAGAGGTCATCGCTTATAACTATTCCTCCCGCCTCCTCTACCAATTCCCAAAGCTGAGGATGTCCAAGCATATTGCCAGAGATCAATATCTTAGGCCTATCCTCAATATCTCGCTTTTCAGCGTTCTCCAACTCCCTAAGATAACCTCTAAGCCATTCGTTAAATTCCAGTTTAGGCTCGGTCATACTTCGGCTGATTATGTTCCAAACTTCCCTCCCCGAAACCTTTCTCCCTCTCTTAAAAGAGTATAACTTTCTTAACAGAGAACGAGTCTCGTTATGAATGCCTATAGCAGACCTTAGCCCTTCTTCGGTTATGTTAATCCGAAACTTCTTCTCCAGAGCAGAAATAAGACCCTGAAGCAAGCTCAGATAATATCTTCTGGCTCTATCATCACTGACTCTAGGTAAATCTAGGATATAGGTGAAATCCGAAGGGATATACTCCCTCCATACATCGTATAGACGACGCATAGCATCACAAGAATTGACAAATATCAATCCCCCCAGAGAGGAATATTCTCCCCTGAGTCCACAATCCAAGCAACTGCGAATATGAGGACAGAGATTATTAGGCAGATAAGCATCAGCCAAACTTATCGGATTATAACTACCAATAAGGCGACGCGAACCCAATCCCGCCGCAGTTAATATCTCCTCTGGAGTATAGATACAAAACCAACCGATGGTGGGCAGGTCGGATAATTCCGAATCGTTCATCTTTCACCTGCTTCAATATCGACATTATCCAATTTCTTATCTCGTCTTCAGGCAAAACAGTTATACTCACATTTAACTATCTCCTTGCTACACCTCTAATTTATACCACTCACAAGCGTTATCATGCATAAGCCACTTAGCTACCTTAATCGCCTGTTTCTCATTCATATATCCTTCCTCTACTCTATCAGCGAGAACTTGGGCGATGTCCTCCCGCGCCATCTTCAGATGTCCATACACCTTCTCCAAGATCGAATAATCTCCTCCAAAACCGATGATCTTATGAGCAGGAACTAAGTCCAGCCATTCCTGTAATGCTCGACGAGACATAACTGGGGACATAAGGTGCATCCAAGCCATACTGAGATAGACGTTCGGGAAATATTTGCCCATCGTTCCCGCTTCACCTATATAAGGAAGACCACCGTGAAATAGATCGAAGCGAGTGTTACGATATTCTAGGAAGATATTGGTTAAATGGGTGGGATTAGCATTAGGGAGGATATTCATCCCATCATTATGCAAGCCAGTGTGGAAAACTACGGTCATATCATTAGCGGTAGCGATCTGAATCATCTTATGAACTATGTGATCCTGGAGAGGTTTCGCCTCCGACCAAGAGATGCCCTCCCCCTTATAAAGAAAGAGCTTGTTGAATAGCTTCTCCGCCTCATAGTGAGTTACCTTATCGAAGTCGATGATTCGGCTATAGGCGTGAGCGCACTTGATCGCTACCGCCTCCTCCCTCTTCCACCTCTCTACCCCCATCTCCGCAACCCTCAGAAGATCATCCAAGGAGTGAATCGAGGTATTATACCTCTTCTCCAAGTCCAACAGCATATCCCGATCTCGCACATCGACAAATTCATTTACGAACATAACCGGAGCGAAGAGCTTCTTATCTATATCGGTTCGGCCGATATTATTGAGTGCTATCGCTATATTGCACTTCTCTTTAAGAAGAGTTCGATACCACCCCTTCTTATTCACCGCGTTGAGCTTCTCCGATATCTCCTGATAAGTATCATCGTTTATATCCTCTATTCCGAATAAGTCCTTTACCGTGATGAGAACCGAACGAGCATAAGCCCCATAGCGAATCTTCTCCCAATATGGTTTGAACTTCTCCCACCTCTCATCGAGAGGAATATCAGTATTGATCATATTCTGATACATCTCATCGGTTAATCCAGCGGAGAAAAGGTCGCTCTTCGTATAATGAGTGAAGAGATATAGGACATCGAGTTTCTTTCCGAGCCTCTCCTCTTCGGGAGGTAAATGCTCGTGTCCGTCAACTGTGGGAATAGCTTCTAACTCCTCGAAAAATCTCCTAGCTAAACTTGATAACATAGATTGTTGATTCTCCTTTCTCTCATAGAACTACTAAAGAATATTGCCTCTCCAAGCAAACTTATCACGGCTATGATTGAAGCACCTTCCCCTAGCCCCTCCCGTCAAGGGATAGGGGAATAGAGAGAACAAGCTTATCTGGATGTTCCCTCTCCCCTTGTGGGAGAGGGATAGGGTAAGGGGAAACTAAAGAATTGTTTAGTTCATCACTACACTCCGATCTTCTTCGCCATCTCCTCAACCGCCATTACAGCCCTAGAATCATCTGGCAACGAGGTCAAGGGCTTGCCCTCCAACTCGTATTCGCTGATCGCCTCATCCGGGGGGATCGTCCCTATGAACTCTAAGCCCGTATTTTCGATCTCCTCCTCTAACTTGGGAGATATCCTATTATCCACCCTATTCATCACCAGATATATCTTATTGATCCTCGAATCCAAATTACGCGCGGTCTCCACTACCCTTCCC
>CAZSTA010000018.1:11918-31934 GCA_964609495.1 uncultured bacterium
CGCGAACTCCTGCTAGACTGTGATCGCTCACTATGAAGAGCAAATCGATATCTCTGGTCGTTCGCCGACTGATATGTTCCATCCCCGCCTCATTATCCATAATTACATAAGGATAGTTGACGTTGAGCATATCGAGGTAGCGGCGAAGGAGATGGTTGGCATAACAATAACAGCCTGGACCCTCTGGTCTTCCCATCACCACCATATCTATATCCTTTGACTCAACTAAAGCCATCTGTAATCTGTACTCCATATATCTTTCCGTAGTCATCCCTTCCGGCAAATTGAACTTCACCCGATCTAAGGTATCCTCCCTTATATCAGCGATCGTTTCCTCATATTCCAATCCCAAAGCCTCGTTCAGATTAGAATTGGGATCAGCATCGACCACTAACACCGGCCCTTTGTTACTTTGGATCAGATGACGTATAAGTAAAGCGGAAAAGGTCGTCTTTCCAGTCCCGCCCTTTCCTGCTACAGCTATAGAGAACTCCTTATTAATCATAATTAACACCCCCTTGCTCAATGAGATATCGGGCCTAGATCCCCAACCTCTTTCTCACCGAGGGGAATAAATCGAGATCGGTATGGGGCAGGAACATAGCCGATACATACTCTTCCATAAATCTATTATCCGCACTTAGTTCGAAGTAGGTCATCTTCTTAGCGATCTCATCCGCCCTAGCATAAGCATCATAAGATAATAGGCACATCTTAGCCCCGTTTATAGAGCCATTACCGATGAATTGGAACTTCTCTAATGGTATATCAGGGAGCAATCCGATCAAGACCGCCTTTCGGATATCCAAGTAGTTACCGAACCCACCCGCAATGTATATATAATCTATATCATTGAAGGCGAAACCCATGGAATTTAGCAATATCGAGGCGCCCGCATAGATAGCGGCCTTGGCTCTTATCAAGTTGGAAATATCAGCCTGCGTAATAACTATATCCTTCCCTATATCGGTCTCAGAAGCCCATACTAGGACGAATTCCTGCTCTCCATCCTCATTCCTTCTCAAGCGGGGACAGGAGAAAGCCTCATCGAATCTCCCCGAGCGATCTATAGATCCCACTCGCAAAAGCTCGGAGATACAATCTATCAGCCCAGAGCCACAAATACCCCTTGGCTTCGCTCCTCCTATCGTCGCGCAATCGACATCGCAGTCGGGGGGAGGGGTAATGTTCACTCTCTCGATAGCTCCCCTGGTAGCCCGCATTCCATACTTGACTCCGCTCCCTTCAAAAGCAGGTCCTGCTGAGCAGGAACAACATACCAGCCAATCCTTGTTCCCCAGAACAGCCTCTCCATTAGTGCCGATATCGATCAACATCGAGATAGAATCGGTATCAGCTATTCCAGAGGCCAATACTCCGGCGGTGATATCTCCTCCCACATAGCTGGAGACGCCCGGGAGGCAGGCTAAAAGACCCCGCGGATTTATTTTGATACCTACCTCTGCCGCCCTGATGACTGGCACGGAAGTCGCAGAAGGGATATAAGGATCGCGGCGAATGAAGGTGGGATCAAGACCCAATAACAAATGAGTCATCGTAGTATTTCCCGCAAGTATAACCGCGGTGACATCATGCAGTTTGACGCCCTTATCGGCTACCGAGTTGGAGATAAGGTTATTTATGTTATCAGTAACCGCTTGACTCAGCTTCTCTAATCCCCCATTCTTCTCCTGAGCATAGATTATCCTTGATATCACATCTTCTCCATAGCTGATCTGGGAGTTATAGGTAGCTTGAGCATCCACAGTCTGCTCAGTGTTCAAATCAATGAGATGGGAAACGATCGTAGTAGTGCCGACATCAACCGCTATTCCATAGTTCCTATCAGCAGTATTTCCCGGCTCGATCTGCACTACCTCCGTAGTCCCATTCCGCTTGCCCAAGGTAACGGTGATGTCCCAATCGCTTTCCCTCAACAACTTACCAAGCTTCTTCAGATTAGCCAGGCCTGTTTGCATAATAGGAACTTTTTGTTTTTTCCTTATCTCCCGATAAAGCCTCTGAAGGTCTCCCAAATTATCTTGCAGAGAGGGAGGGCCTAATTTGAAATGCAACTTAGTGGCTAGAGGACTATGGGTGAAGAGGGCCGCCTCTCCGACCCCAGCACCGTATAATCTTCGGAATCTCCGCGCATCCTCATCAACTATCTGCTTGCCTTCTATCCTCGACTCGAGAGGTATTTCTACCTCTACATTACCTCTAACAGTCGTTTTGCAAGCTAAGACATATCCCTTCTGGATCTCCTCTCTATTTAAAAGCACTGTGGGTTCGCTGTGAACCTCTCCCTTCTTAACGATCAAACGACATTTTCCACAGATTCCATCTCCCCCACAGATGCTATTTACATAAACTCCTGCGGCTATGGCCGCATCCAAGAGAGTAGTTCCTCTCTTGACCTTAACGCTCTTATTATCGGGGGAGAAGGATACTTTATATTCTTCTTCCTGAATCATACCTCACCTCACTTGCTTATCATGATTAGTAATTGGAAAATAGCGGCCGAGATTACTCGATACCAATCGCTATTTTCTACTTTCCCTTTAAAGGAAACTTTTCAACCTTATATATTTTTGTCTGCAAAAGTTACCAGAACACCTGAGTTTTATTGGAGGCAAAAGTTTCCTTTATAGCTATGCCTTCCACCTATTTTTGAGGAAAGAAGGGATAGCCGAGGATTCCCTTGGTCCTACCAGAATCTCCCAATCTGGAGCTTCCTCCTCCAACTTACCGCTCATTACCGCTACATATCCAGGGATTATAACCTTCCGATGCGATATCTTATCAGCGATTCCGCTATCATTTAAAGCCGCGGCTATATTCTCCGCAGTGAATTTCTCCGCCGCCCAGGCGGTAAGTACTGACATACCCTCCGAACTTACCACTAGGATATAGGAGGGAACTCGACTGGCTTCTACATCCCCCTCCACTGTAAAATATGTCAGAGAGAAGTCGGTGGTAATCAATAGCGGAGACTTATCGGTTACCTCACCTATCTCATATACCTTGGCTTCCACTTGGATGGGCTTCTGCGGATCTGTATAGATATTCTGCCTCATAGTGACCATCGGCAAGATCTCCCAAGGCTCAGACCCTCGGATGACAACAATACCCGCGTATTTAGCGATGTAGGAATTAGCCTGAGCGACTTCCTGATATGGACCATCAGCCTCGGTAAAGACTATAGGAGGATAGCCAAAGGGACGGGATCTCTTCCTTAACGCCGCTCGTCTGATCTGAGTCAGATCCATCACAACTTTATTCAACTTTCTAGAGCCAGGATCGATCACTAGATCGTTCACTCCTAAACCACTAACCTTAGGGGTGAGATCGACTAACTCGTCGAGATTATCTGCATAAACCGCCAAGGGACATGAATGTTGTTTAGCGAGTTCGGTCATCTCCTCATAATTATCCCTCGTAGCGGCGTAAATCAAGGGCTTTCCATCAGTACAATTGGGAAGAGCGGCCGAGATGACGGCTGGATCGAAGCTGACTAATATCAGAGGCAAATCAGTATTAGAGGCAACAGTTTTCACAGCTTGAGCGAACTTCTGAGGATCATTGCTCGTATCCTTAACTGCGATGAGGTTGACCTTGATAATCTGCCCCACTCGCTCAAAGCTGAGGCTATTGATCTTCTCTGCCTTAGCTTTGAGCTCCTCCTCGCTCAAGGAATCCTCCACGAGAATAGCTAAGCCCGTAGGATGATAGAAGGTCTCCTCATGGCGGAAGAGAACAGTCTCATTCCCGATCTCCAACGTATTATCTCCGGTGCCGATCTTAACCAATTTGATCGGAGGTGCTGAAGCTCCCTCTAAATTAGCCTTAGCCTCATCGGAGACATAAGGACATTGGTCTAAAGATACCTTCTTGCTAGCTAGTTGCATAGCGAAAGCTAAACAAGTTGGCGAGCCACACTCCCCACAGTTCGTTTTAGGAAGTTGCTTATAGATGTCCAACGCCGTTAACGGCATAAGTCATCCTCCTCTCACTTTATAAGGAAACTTTTTAACCTTATATATTTTTGTCTGCAAAAGTTTCCTTTATTAAGATAGAACTACTTTTCCAGATTATCCTTAATTATAATTCCAACTATCCTTCCAAACTTTTCCAAATGAACAACGTCATTTTGAAGATAATCGTATAGTTTGTCAACATCTATATCTAAATAAAAATGAACTAGCCTATTTTTAAGTCTTGCCATATCTGCCATCATCTTCGCATATTCCATATCGAAATAGCCAGCTTTTCCCATAGCTAAGAATATATCGCTGAGGCTTTCAGGTCTGCCCAACTCGAAACAGGAGATTATATGATTCGCCATGTCTAGGCAACACTCAATAGCTAATTGAAGGCATCTTTCTAAAGAATATCGCTTCGTTAGATCTCCCTTTATTTCCTCTAAAGATAAAGACCTCATCTTCTTTAGATATGTAATATAATCTTTAAGTTTCTCCAATCTTCTCTCAAGACTTTCTATATTGATATTCATCTTATTACCCGTAATCCTTTCCAGGAAATATTTACTATATTCATCCCAATAAGGCTTTATATCAAAGTAATCCCTTATAATCGAGGTCTCAAAATCTACTCTTACCTCCTCATCACAAGATAAGAGCAACCTTCCATACTTCAACACTTGCCATCTCATAGATAAAGGATAGGAGTTGATCACCCTAGAATCGACATTATCGGTGTGAAAGATATCGGCTAATTGACCAAGAATATAAAGGTCCTGACGCCCCATCTCCTCCCTAGATAAACCGGGTTTCAATAGGATAGCAATATCCAGATCGCTATGAGGGGTGAGGCGTCCAGTTACGTAAGACCCGTATATATATGCCAATACCGTATCAGTCCCTTCTCGCAAGAAGCGGACTGCTTCGGGTATATGACTTTCGATCTTCTCCTTGGCTATCATAAAGATCACTTTTCCTCGGAATCTACTGAAAACTCGATATTATCATAGAGAAGGAAACCCCACACCTTTTAGGTATGATATCGTATCTTTTTCCTCTAACTTTGATTTTGTTTCTTCTACTTATTATCTTATGCTCAGCGGAACGCCATCCTTTGGACAAAACAACGTGATAAAATTCAAACTTCACGCGGTTACTACTACACTTTTCTAAAATATCTAGCGCAATTTCTGACCCATTTTCGAGCTTTTCTCTAATTTCACTTGAATGTATAGTTTTGCTTTTCAATTCTACGATACCAATAATAATACAGTTATCTCCTGCAAAAATAATGCAGTCGCATATTTTACGATCTTCGTAAATTATTTCACCTTTCAATACAATACGGTTACCTAAACCATCGAGTTTCAAACTACAGCCCTTCTCAGAACAACGCCTTATTATCGCATTAGTATGATTGCTTCTGATACAATCTACAACTGGCATAAGAGATCTTTCCATAATTATGTCTTAGTGATTAAGTCTCTTCGAAGTTTCATTATTTCTTCATAAAGGGCTTCATTAATTTTGATGAATTCTTCTTGCGAAATTCCCTCTTCTTCTGTTATTTCAACCTCGGCTGTTTTGTATCCACCGCTCTTATTATCATACTCAAACACATAAGCAGCAACTTCATCAGCTTTTAAGAAATCTTCTTCGTTATACTTATATCGCTGAACACGCTCTTTGGGCTCAACTTTGCTAAGCTGAATGAAGCTACTTAGTTGTTCTAAGATGTACTCACTATGAGTAGTAATTATGATGTGGACGTTCTCTCTTATCAGTTTGACTAAAAACTTTGCTAAAATCCGCTGATTCGCTGGATGTAAGTGAGCTTCTGGCTCTTCTATTATTAAAATGCTATTGGGTTCGATAATATACTTTAAATAAAGAAATAGCGGTGCTAACTCAGAAACGGTTGAAGAGGCTCTATGCAATGGAATCTCAGTATTCTGAAATTTATATTTGATTTCCGGATAACGATATTCTTCTAAGGCTCGGACTACAATCTCTCCCCTAATCAGTTCTTCTTCAAAATCTCGAGCAAGCTCATAAAAGGGTCCTTTCCTTTCAGGTAAGTTAATAACAGAGAATATAAAATCAGCTACAACCCCTGATAACCTTGGAATTTCCAGCCTTTTTACACCGACATACGGGATTTCCTTTACCATACTTGCCATAAGCGCTCTATGCCCTTGCAATATACCTGACCTTGCAGCAGGAAGATAGTAACATAGCGCTGCTAAATTTTCAGATATTTTAGAGGTACATATATTAAAAATTAAATCTATTAATTCGATATAAATGAATTCACTCTCTTCCTTCTCCCTCCATAGTCTAACCATATCAATCAAAACCTCTTCTCCCTTCTCATTTATTTCATAAATTTCAAGACGAGATGACTCGGTCGCTTTGATTATTATCCTGATGTTTAATTGTGGGTACTCTTTGATCTTTAACTTATCCTTTTGACAAGTCAAATGAGTGCCATAGGAGTTAAAATTGATTTTTAGCGCAAATGATCTTTCTCCAATTCTGATTAATTCGTTTAGTGGGCAAGAAAATAAATAGAAAATTTTACCGCTTAATCTTTCCTCATATATATCTTCAAATATCTTATTGGTTGCTTTTTCTATAAGCTCTTTAAGCTCTTTTGTAATCTCTAATTTTTCTCCTTCTTTTAAATTATCAATTTGCCTTTTAAGATCAGGAACCAGATCGGAAAATTCTTTGAGAAAAGCACGAATATCACGAGATTCGGAGAGAAAACGCGGCAATATAGAGAGGGATATATCTCTGGATGAGAGTCTAGGTAAGATGGGAATATAAGACATATAAGACTCAAATACGGAGTGAATTAGCATCGCGGCATAGGATTTCCCTGAATTGTTAGGTCCAATGAATATTGTAAGAGGCTTAAGAGTTATCTTACCACCACTTATCGGGCCAAAATTCTTTGCCTCAATTTTCAATTCAATTTTTCCCCTTTCCTTCTTCTCCTTAGTTGTCATAAAGACTCACCTTCCGATATTATAATCACTACTTATTCTCTGATCCTTTATACTTCTCTCTATACCAGAGGGCATAAGCCCCAGTTCCATAATGCGAATGTGGCTCAAAAGTTCCCTCGGCTATCTCCTTAGCTATCGTCTCCACATCATACTCCGCAGACATTCCCACCGGTAGAGCTTCGCTATAGATTATCCTCCTAGTCTTAGCATTATATACCGCTAGATTATGTTCTGCGTCCCTTCCGGGAGATGATTCCCCTCGATACCCATACCATATCGCTACGATGTCGCCATAAGTTGCTTTGGCGATCGGAGGCCAATATCGGAAATCCTCATATAGTCTATCAATCCCATCCATCCCACTGCTCCTATTCGATTCTAAGCCTCTGATGCCGCCAAAAATTGAACTACATCAGCTAAATATTCATCCTTCTGTTTGTGCGATGGGCAAAGATCAGATGTAAAATCGTCTGAATAACCTTTTAGTAAGTATTCGACTAACTTATTTAGAGAGTTTTCCGAGCCTTCAGAAGTTATAAACTCATCGTATAATTCCCTCAAATTCCCATCCCTTATCGGGTTTCCCTGTTTTTGATACAAAGTAAATTTCTTCTCTTAATACCCACTTTTATCTCTTTTCACAGACTATTATGCCTTCACCTCTAATTGCTCTATTTCTTGATCCAAGTAAAGGATTGAAGATGAGGTTTTCAAAAGTAAAACCAATTTCTTCACAAAATCTTTTCGTCATCATTGTAGTAGGAATTTTTTTACCTTTAACAGTGCTGTCTCCAACTATAATAGCAAATTTTCCACCTGGTTTTAAAACCCAATACATATTTTCAATAGATTGCCTTAAATCCTCATAATAGAGAATCACTTTTGAAGGTAGGCTTCCATATTTCTTTTTGGGTAATGTATTATTTTTCATTCCAAGATATTTTGATTCAACTTTTTCCATATCAATTCCCAAATAATTGTATGCTATTATATCTTTCCCAACATAGTCTATGGAAAAGTAGTAAGGTGGACTAGTTATTATAGCGTCAAACTTTCCCTCAAACTCTTTAAAGTTTCTCAACTCTAAAACATCACCTTCAATTATTTTTGCCCTCTTGAATTCGAGATTATACTTATCTTCCAACTCCATAAGCTTTTTATGACATTCTTTAAGGTATCCGAGTTTCGCAGCAAAAAGTCCCTCTTTCCCCTTTTTATCATATCTTGATGTTCTTGTAAAGGCATCCAGTGTGTCAAAGTAAATAGTCAACATCAACTTTTCTATCACTTTATCAGGATGTTCCCACTTCTTATTTTCAATAAGATTAAGGATTTCTATGAGGTCTTTAAAACTAAATTCTAACTTTTTTGATGTTATAAAAGGTAATTCATTCTTTAATTCTGAAAGGATTATACCCATTGGAGTAATATCGACTCCAACGCTTTCAATTCCCATTAAAGTTACTTCATGAGTAGTAGTTCCTGAGCCATTAAAAGGATCGAGTATTAAGTCATCTGATTTTAATTTAAAAGCATTAACCAAGGTTCTTACTACCCTTGGGTAAAACTTACCTTTATATGGATAAAGATTATGAAAAGCGTAAGCGTTCGTATCTCCATAAGAATCTACAAAATCTGTGTAAAGAGTAGCCCTTCCTCTTACTTTTTCAAGATGTGCTACTCTTAACCTTACAAACTCTTCGTTACCTTCGAACTTAACAGTTCTATTCACAGAGGCAATGCTATATTCCTCTGTTAACCCTTGGAGCTCTAAATCAAGTAATTCCAAATCTGCTAAGGTTTGCATCCAAAAACCAAAAGTAGTATCTCCTTTTGGAGTAATATATCTATTAAACTCTTCCGCATATTCTTCTATTATTTCCTCATAAGTTGGAAATTCATTGATTCCGACCATTGTGAGCTTGAGCTGCCTTGCCTCTTCGTCCATGTGATCAACTCCACACTTTACTGTATTTAAGACTGACCTCTCGGACTTATCGATTAAGAGAGTGGAAAGCACAGTCGAGTGCTCCTATCTCACATCAATCGATTGCTCCAGCCCCTCTTAAATAATCCTCCATTCTAGCCACAAAACGTTCAGCATTAGCAACAATAAGACGAGTCTGAGCTTCGGTAAAACTGGATTCAACTAACATCTCGATCACATCTTAAGAGAGGAAAATCCGCCTCCTAATAATTAGAGTAACTTTAGGCCTCGAATCTTCTGGTTCGAGGCCTAAGGAATTTTCATCAAAATAGAGATGGCATCGTCAAAGCAGGATGTCCTACCTTTTCCAGATGAACGAGCAACTCCTCGGAAGTGGTTGCTACAGTCTCATCTGCGATCTTATCGATTAGATCCGGCATTCCAATTTCTTCTGCCCGTTTAACCAGTCTGTCATATAAAGCCTCTTTAAGCTCCTTGGGCATCCAGAGGACCCGTGGTAATCCTCCATCGGCGGAGATGAACTTCCTACTAATGATATATAGCCTCCCTACTCCCAAGAAGCCAGGAGTCTGCATACCACCTCCAACCGCTCCAGCCATAGTAGTGAAAGCCATTCCCGAAGGAGTCATACCCGGATACTCCCGATTGACGATCATAAATCCGTTTCCCTCGGGGATGATAGCCATTATACACTCGAAGCAACCACAGCTAGTCATCGGATATTCCATCAGAGAGTAGAGATTCATCTTCTCTATCGTTTTATTGGAATGCTGGTACACGAATTCATTGATATTCTCCCACTGTCCTTTAACCGGATCTATAACCTTTCCCTTGGGAACAGGTTGATTAGGTCCGGTGGGAGCTATCTCGTAGTTAGTCCTGCCATCCAACCAGTTATAAGCTCCACATAGCCCTAGCCTCTCTGGACTGATAATACAGACGTGATTCGGAGCGAAGCTTTGACATAGGGTACAGGAGTAAAATGTATCCACACTCTCATCAGTCATCCCAGCTACCCGCTCATCACGATAGTTAAAGGATTTACGAGCAATGGGGATAATCCTCTCAACGTCTTCGAGAATAGTATATATAGTTACCTGCACCTTATCGACGATAGCTTCATATTCCTCCAACAACCTAGCCCTGACTATCTCGCCTATATGACGGAATTTAAATCCCGCTTTCTTAGCCTCCTTATTTATCCTTATCCAGACCATATCCCTTTGAGCGATGTGCATAACTCCCATAGCCTCATTTATAGCGTTGTGGATACGCCTTTCCAATATAGACTCGTAATCCACCTGCATTTTCCGGCCATAAACCTCGATCAGCAATCCAAAGGGCGAATTACCCCCTTCCTCAATCTCATCGATCTCAGGGCCTATCACCTCGATTTTTCCATCCTCAACCTCGTTCGACTCCTTACTCACCAAGAACTCGAAGGCAGCAGTATATTTGCCTCCCACCTCTACTGCTACATCTGCTCTTCGAACCCTCTCTCCCTCAAAGGCCGCCCCGTAGAGTACTGGGATAGGCATCTCCTTAACCTTGATCTTAACTCCACGCACCTCGATACATACTGGAACGATCTTAGTGTAGTCCATCTCTTTAACTAAAGACTCATAAGTCGTCACCCCAGTAGGTCTAACCTCAGGGATATCGGTGTCCGCGATGACCGGGAAACCCATATTAATAGCTCCCGCACCAGTAGCATATCTGATATCATCGACCTCTCCTAAAGCTAAGCCGAAGGCAAAGACCCTATTCTTGCAGTACTCCAAGCACTTCTGTCCCTCTCCTTTACTGTGACCACCGTAGGTCAATGCGGCTCTGATAGCCCAGTTGAGAGCATATATAGTGGAGATAGTCTCTGGGCCCAAGGGAACTATATAGGTATCCCAACCCAGCTCTACCCCCTCCTCCAATAACTGATCTCTTCCCGTCTTACCATTCGTGCTGCCGCTTAAAAATGTTAAGATGTTCCTTTGCTGGAAGCCACGCACCAGATCTACTATAATTTTATTATCTGGAGCCGCTCCAATGATAGCCGCAAAGCCGGGCATCCTTCCGTCAACCAATTGGATACCCAAAGACCTCAAGATGGTATCGGTGATAAAGCCACCCCAACCCTCCTTTGGTTCCTCATTGTATAGATAGCGAAGAGCCATTATCATCTCCTCGGCTAATAGAGTAGCTATTCCAGCATCAAGAGCATCTCCTAAATAGGGAAGCCAAACGGAATCGCCCGGTTCATCGCTCAATAAGGATTTGGCCTCCTCTAGCACTGGGATCATATCCTTTAAGGTTTTCACCTCTACTCCCATCAGAGCGTAAGCCATAGGCAGATAGAAAGCGGTCTCCGGGAATGCTATTTTTTGATCCTCACCCTTCTCGGCGATAGCTTTCGCTAAGAATTTATCTGCCTCATCGAACACCTTGTGCGATCCTCTAATGGCTGCCGCAGCCACTATTTTGGACATAAATCTTCACCCCTTAACCTATTGTCATATATTTACCTTCGAGCTTAACGACAAATTTGAATTTCCAATTTTAATTATATCATATTTACATCTCAAATTCAACCGTTTCGCTCGCCTAAAATTATATCTTATCTCCCAAATATTTACTCACCATATTTGTCGTCAACCTATATGCTTCCTCTATCCTACCTCTCCTATTAGCTATATCCTCCTTTCTCCTCTCGATCTCCTTGACGAATAACCCTATCATTCTATCAACTTCTGCTGGAGAAGTGCTTCCCAAACTCCTCTGGCGTTCGATAGCTTCTCTAGGATCGAGTAATTCCTCCAATTTATCCTCACCAATATCTATATCAGCCTCCTCTAGCATTCTCTTAACCTTCGAGATATTCAAGAAATTATCTCCATTTCTCACCAATTCACCAACTATATTCCCCACTATCCGATGGCACTCTCGGAAGGACAGTCTATGCTCCCTGACAAGGGAATTAGCCAGCTCCGTAGCGGTTGAGAAGTTAGCCGAGGCTAATTCCTCCATCCTCTCTCGATTTACCTCCATAGTTTCTATCATACCTCTGAGGATGAATAATGCCGATTGAACTAGCTCCAGAGAGTTGAAGAGAGGCGGTTTATCCTCTTGGAGATCACTGTTATAGGCCGTGGGGATCCCTTTAAGAGCAGTAAGAACTTGAACCAATGCTCCATAGACTCGACCTGTCCTTCCTCTTATCAATTCCGCCACCTCCGGATTCTTCTTTTGGGGCATAATCGAACTTCCTGTAGCGAAAGCATCATCAAGTTTTATCATCCTAAACTCGTAAGTACTCCAATAAACTATCTCCGTCGCTATCCTAGATAGATTGGACATCAGAATAGCTAGGGCGCTCAAGGTCTCAGCTATGAAATCCCTGGAACTTATCACATCTAGAGCGTGTTCATGAACACTATCGAATCCCAATAATTTGGCGGTAAGCTCTCTATCAATAGCAAAAGAGGTGCCCGATAGAGCAGATGCTCCTAAAGGATTACTATTTATATGTTTATAAGCATTGCTCAATCTATCCAAATCCCGGAAGAACATACTGACATATCCAGTAGCCCAGAAGGCGAAGGATATCGGCTGGGCATGTTGAGTGTGAGTATATCCTGGGAGGATAGTCCCTCGATGTTTCTCGGCAAGCTTGAGAAGAGCGATTTGAAGCTCGATTATCAACTCCTCGGTCCCTAAAACTTGAGGACGAAGATACAGCTTAGAGGCGGTCAACACCTGATCATTTCGACTGCGAGCGGTATGAAGTTTGCCTCCATACTCCATCCCTGCCCTCTCGATCACATAATTTTCGACGTTCAGATGCACATCTTCTAGCTCTTTCTTCAACTTGAACTTACCAGTTGAATAATCCTCCTTAGCTTTCTCCAACCAAGTGAGGATATATCCGAGATCATCATTCGAGATTATATCACAAGAGGCGAGCATAAGGGCGTGAGCTTCACTTCCCCATATATCCTCCAGAACCATCCTCTCATCAGCTTCCAGAGATTGGGTGAACTCATTTACTTCCTCGGCTGTATCCTTATCAAATCTACCTCCCCAAAGCTTCATGTTAATCCCTCTCCGAACTTGTTTGGTAGCTCTCCACTTTCTTTTAAGTAGTTCCAAATATTAGCATAGTGAGTCCATAATATAATTACCCCCTCACCCTAGCCCTCTCCCACTAGGGGAGAGGGGACGTCGAGATAGAGCTTAAGTCTATGCTTCGCATTACTCTTTAGTTCCCCCTCCCTTGATGGGAGGGGGTTAGGGTGAGGGTGATCTAAGCAATTCCTATTGAACCAAAAGCTATTTCTCTTTACTCATCAATAAAATCAGAAGCCTTCTTATCCATCGAGCAGATCCTCGATCTCTTTCAACTGAGAGAGATATTCCTTTCTTTCGGCTTCTAATTCTTCCCAAACCATATAATCTCTCTCAACTGGATGGGACCATTTAGCTGGAATCTCTCCCTTCTCCCAAGCCTCAGCAAATTTTTCAAAAGTCATTTTGTACTTTAACTCGAAGCCTCTTATCTCATCTTCACACTCACGCAAAAGATTGGTTGACTCCCTTGAGAGAAGTCTGACGATCTTTTCCTCTAAGGTATCTCCCTCCATATCCTGAAGAAACTTTAGAATATTCTTCGATATATTCAAAGTCAGCATAATTACCTCCCTCCTAAGATAATCACTCTATATCCCTATGCCACTCCTGAAGCGATCTAACCTCCATCTCATTATTCTTCAACTCCGCTATACCCTTTGTAACCGCCTCCGCGGCAGCTATAGTGGTGCAATAAGGAATACCATAGAGCAGGGCTAACTTTCGCACTTCAGAGGACTCGACAAAACCATGCTCATCAGGAGTATTTATAACCAGATCGATCCTCCTATTTCTAATATGATCAAGCACTACTTCGCCCTGACTTCGAGATATAGAGTCTACTGGAATTCCCCTATCATTTAAGACCTTCGCTGTCCCCTCCATCGCCATCAACTTGAAATTTAATTCGGCTAGTTCCCTCGAGATAGAAACTATAGCTCTCCGATCTTCATCTCTCACACTTATAAATACAGTTCCTTCTTTAAGGGATATATGGTTACCAGCTCCGATCTGGGCTTTCGCAAAGGCCATCCCGAACCTCTCATCTATTCCCATCACCTCGCCAGTCGATCTCATCTCTGGCCCAAGAAGGGTATCAACTCCAAAGAATTTAACAAAGGGCAGAACAACCTCCTTCACCGAGGAATGAGTCACTTCCCGCTCCTTCGTAACCCCAAGCTCCTTTAAAGTCTTTCCAGCCATAACTCTTGCGGCTATCTTCGCCAGTGGCAGACCAATAGCTTTGCTAACGAAGGGGATAGTTCGGGAAGCGCGAGGGTTCACCTCTAATACATATACCCTCCCATTTTGGATAGCATACTGGACATTCATCAGCCCTACTACCTCAAGCCTCTTAGCTAAAGCATAGGTATAATTCCTTATCACATCTTGCATCTCCTTGTTTATTTCCCTAGGAGGAAGGACACAGGCGCTGTCTCCAGAGTGGACCCCCGCCTGCTCGATATGTTGCATAATACCGCCTATAACCACTCTCTCCCCATCGGCTACCGCATCCACATCGATCTCGATCGCATCACTCAAGAACTTATCTATCAGAACTGGATGTTCAGGAGAGGCTTCGACCGCATAGCCCATATACTTCTTCAAGGACTCTTCGTTATATACGATCTCCATCGCCCGCCCCCCTAGGACATAGGAAGGCCTGACTAAAACCGGATAGCCGATCTTCTTCGCTTTATCCAATGCCTCCTCAACCGACCTCGCGGTATCACTAGCGGGCTGAGGTATCCCCAATTCCTCAAGCAAGATTCGGAATCGTTCTCTATCCTCCGCAATGTCGATGCTCTCCGGAGAAGTTCCAATGATGGGGACTCCTGCTCTCTCCAAGGGGATCGCTAGCTTGAGGGGAGTCTGACCCCCGAATTGAACGATCACTCCGTCGGGCTTCTCCCTATCCACGATGTTCATAACATCCTCAAAGGTGAGAGGCTCGAAGTAAAGACGATCGGAGGTGTCATAATCAGTGGATACCGTCTCTGGATTACAGTTGACCATAATCGTCTCATATCCATCCTCCCTCAGGGCAAGGGAGGCGTGAACACAACAGTAATCGAACTCTATTCCCTGGCCTATCCTATTAGGACCGCTTCCCAAGATCATAATCTTCTTTTTCGTTGAGGGTTTGACTTCGTCCTCCGATTCATAAGTGGAATAGTAATATGGAGTATAAGCCTCGAACTCCGCGGCGCAGGTATCGACAGTCTTAAAGGTAGCCTCGATTCCCGCTTCCTTCCGTAACCTTCGGACTTCGGTCTCCTTAAGACCTAATAGTTCCCCTAAACGAATATCGGAGAATCCATAACGCTTGGCTTCATTTAACATATCCACAAGAGATCTCGTCCCCTCTCCCTCTCCTATAAGGGAGAAAGTTCCCCTAAACCTTCTTATCTCATCTTCCTTCTCGACTATCTGCCAGATGTTATATAGGAACCATCTATCTATCTTAGTCAAATTGTATATCTCATTTATTGATAGGCCCGATTTGAAAGCTGAGGCGATGTAGAAGACTCGTTCCCAATTGGGAACTCTAAGTTTCTCTTGTATCTCATCTTTTGATATCTCCAGCTTGTTATCTTGGACAACGCTATATCTATCTATCTCCAGAGAGCGAATTGACTTCTGTAGTGCCTCTTTAAACGTTCTGCCGATCGCCATCACTTCCCCCACCGATTTCATCTGGGTAGTCAGAGTTTGATCCGCCTGAGGAAACTTCTCGAATGCCCAACGGGGGAATTTGACAACTACATAATCTATAGTTGGCTCGAAGGAGGCTGGCGTTTCCTTAGTTATATCATTGGGGATCTCATCCAGAGTATAGCCCACCGCGAGCTTAGCGGCGATCTTAGCTATAGGGAATCCCGTGGCTTTGGAGGCTAGGGCTGAGCTACGAGATACCCGAGGATTCATCTCGATCACCACTAAGCGACCATCATCGGGATGAACTGCGAATTGGATATTCGATCCGCCAGTCTCCACCCCGATCTCCCTGATGATCGCTATCGCCGCATCACGCATTCGCTGATATTCCTTATCAGTGAGGGTTTGAGCAGGAGCGACGGTGACGCTATCCCCGGTGTGAATTCCCATCGGATCGAAGTTCTCGATAGAGCATATTATTACTACGTTATCAGCGAGGTCGCGCATCACCTCCAATTCATATTCCTTCCAGCCGATCACCGATTCCTCGATGAGTATCTCGTGAATAGGGCTCACACTTAATCCCCACTGAGCGAATTGCTCGAACTGATCCTTATTATAAGCGATATTACCCCCCGTTCCCCCCAGGGTGAAGGAAGGACGTATGATCGCAGGATATCCGATATCTTCAATTATTTCCACAGCCTGATCGAAATTATAAGCGAATCCACCCTTGGGGAGATCGAGACCGATCTTCTCCATCGCCAATTTAAATTTTTCCCTATCCTCAGCTTTTTGGATGGCTTCCAACTTAGCTCCGATCAGCTCCACTCCATATCTATCCAATGCTCCACTCTCTGCTAAAGCAACCGCAGTGTTCAACCCCGTCTGGCCTCCCAGAGTCGGCAATAGGACATCAGGTCTTTCTCTAGCGATGATCTTCTCCACCACGTCGGGAGTGATAGGCTCGATGTAGGTCCTATCCGCTACCTGAGGATCGGTCATAATGGTAGCAGGATTGCTGTTCACCAACACAATATTAAAGCCCTCCTCCCTGAGGGCTTTGCACGCCTGAGTCCCAGAATAGTCAAATTCACAAGCCTGACCGATTATTATCGGTCCAGAGCTTATTATCAAGATCTTTTTGATATCTTCTCGCCTTGGCATATATCACCTTCCCCAATAAAATCGAGTTTTATTTATTCTGTAGGGATTCTTCAATGAGTCTGATCTCCTCATCAGTTAGATTATAGAGCTTATAGACAAGTTGATCAATCTTGTCATCGGTAGTTTTGATTAATCTCCTTAGCAAATCCTTCTCATGTCCAGTCTGAGCTTGTTGCAGTCTCTTATTGAGATCGAGCATTTGATCTACAAGGGATACTAGATCATCATGCATTTTCTTTTCAATGGGGTTAGAGAAGTCGATTGTGCGAATGGGAATCCTTGCAATCTCGTTTTTGGCATAAGAGTACATTCCTTTGCTCTTTAATTTCCCTATACCTTTGATAAACCTAAAAGTTAATAGTTTTGAATTTAGCAATCCAAGAACATATTTTATATTAATTTGTTTATCCCTTTTCTCAAATATAGCGTATGTATCCGTAGAACCTATATATTCTGCTTTCTCATCAAGAGCAAACTTGTTTTTATCAGCAATAATTGGCGACATTATCTTGGGCATATGATACATATCTTTATGCAAAGGAAAAGTATACTTGTACCACTCACAATCTCCTCTCTTATATGCAGCTCTATTTCTCAATTCATCTCTATTCCTCAATAGGTAATTTGCAATATTGGAAGGACAACCTTTGAAGTCGTTTAAATCCTCAATGTAGATCATATATTCTCCAGAGGGAACTATAGAATATCTATCGATACTCGAATTTACAGCTCTAGGTTTTAGATATTCCCTCTCCAACTTTAAATTGTTTACATCCTGCTCATATTTTCTACCAAATATCTCGTTTCTTCCTGTTTCCATTCCTTTCCCAATTATAGCTATTTCTTCTAATTGGTTACTCTGTCTATCGATTTTTTCAAATATCTTTTGAATTTGCTCATCAACAAAATTCCAAGCATCTTCACTTAACTTATTTTGAGGATAATAAAATACCTCAACAATTTCAGATTTATTTTCTAACTTTTCCTCCATATTATCTATTATTAAACTTCCTTCTATATTATCATCTAGGGCTTTTATAACTCCGATCATATTATTTTCCCTTCTATTAGGATCAATTTCCTTAACCAGTGATATTATAGCCGTAGATATACCTACTCCCTTAAAGATTATAACTCCTCTGAAGTCGATAATTTCTGATATCCTCGAGTTATTCAATATAAAACTTCGGAGTTTTTTAGCTTTTGCTGATTCTAGGAATGCTCTAGAAATGATAAAACTTAACTTATTTCTGGAAAGTTCTAATCCTCTAGCTATAAAGTAAAATAGAATATCTGTCTTATCCATCCAAATAACTGGAAAACTCTTTTTAATAAATAAACCCTCTATAGACTTTTTCCCCCAAACCTGATCAATATTTAGATATGGCGGATTCCCAATTACCACATCAAATCCACCTCTATCCATAATCTCCTTGAACTCCCTTTCCCAATCAAATGGATTGATCCTCCTTAACTCCTCTGGCATTCCGAATAGTTCCCTATTGTCCTCCAGAATATCAGATCCGATCAAGCTATTCCCACACTTGATATTACCCTCTAACCTCGGCAGGATGTCTCTCATACTAGACTTGAAATCCACACCCTCCAGCATCTTCAAGTATAAACTCATCTGAGTGACCTCTACCGCCTGAGGATCGATATCCGTTCCATAGATGTTATCCAAGAGAATTTGTGCCTTATACTCGACTTGTAACCTGATATTACTATCCCTATCCCGATAGAGAGTATTATGATTAAAGAGATTCCTCTCCTCGATCTTGTCCTGATGCTCCTCATAATACTTAATATGATGGTCTAAGAGCTTCTGATAAGCAGAGATCAGGAATGACCCCGATCCACAAGCAGGGTCTAGGATTTTGATATCCCTGATCTCCTCGGGGGTCTTTCCCTCGATAACCTTACCTACTGTATTCTCCACAATATAATCCACGATATATTGAGGGGTATAATAGATACCTCCCGCCTTCCTAACCTCTGGCTTATCCTCGACCTTAGCGCGATGAGCAGGAGTCAGTCTGATAGTCTTGCCTAAGAATCGCTCATAAATACTACCTAAGATCTCCACTCCTACCACATTGAACACATAAGGAGTCTTATCAGCTAACTGATACATAATCGGTCTTAGTGTATTATCATCGACCTTTATCTCATCACATATATCCCTCTTGAATAATCCACCGTTATAGATCGCATTAAACCTCTGAAGCTCCTCCTGTAAATAATCGATCAGAGATCTAGTCTTACCCTCCTCATTCCACCTCCTCAATATATCCGATAATATATCATCCTTCTCGATCTCCCTATCTATGCAGGCCCTCATAAAGATGAGCTTATCCAATAACTTCTGCACCGCGGTATTTAGAGCCTCTAAGGATAGACCTTTATTCCTTAGAGCTATATTACGAGCAAGCTTCTCCCTCCACACTGATAGATCATCCAGAATCGTCTCATCAACAGGAATCCTCTCCTTCTCGATCTTCTTCCCCTTTATATAACACTTATTCAAGCTACCAGCAGCGACATTATTACGTTCAAAGGTCTCCCATAGCAGATCGAACTTATCAATATACTCCTTATAGCTTAGATCGAATATCGCTCCAATATCGGGTTTCTTAGGATTAGGTCTGATCGTTCCATCGAAAAAGCGAAGCTCCTCGAAGTCAGTTAAGATAGCGAAATCCACCCTGTTCCTTGTTCCAGATTGGGTAGAGTAGGCATATCTCACCGCTTGGTTTATATAATCGCTCTTTATATTCAGATCGTATCTCGGATGTTTTGCCTCTAAGAAGAACACAGGTTTTCGGTCGATATAGAAGGTATAATCGGGCTTTCTTATAGCTTCTCTTCCTCTAAAGGTCTCTTGCGCCAGAACCTCTCTATCCGATCCAGTAAAGCGATCCGTATAGACATCCCAATTCAGAGCATAGAAAAGCTTATCGATGAACTCCCGACATATCTGCTCTTCGTTATATCGCGTGGGGTCTTTATACATACCGATATTTTGATGGAATTTTTTAACTAAATTTTCAGTTATCTCCAGAGCTTGATCTTTAGTATGAAAAGTATATCTAGGCATATTACATCTCCATTTTATCTCAAGTTTGACGGTATCGTT
>CAZSTA010000019.1:0-31507 GCA_964609495.1 uncultured bacterium
CTACGAACCGGAAATCCACCTTAAATCCTTGTCCAGTTTTCAGGGGAAAGCTCAGCCTGTTCTGTTTTAATACGTGATTTTTTTGATAAGTTAAATTCAGAGGAAAAAGAATTTTGCAAAGAAGTAATTATTGAATATGCGTCCACTCCATTTAAAGTCAAACATTATTATTATCAAATCTCCGACGGCACAGAACCATCTATTATTATTTTGCCTGACCTTATAAAGCATTTTCCTAAAGATAAAGAAAACGTCAAATTATTATTACTTCTATTACTACTTAATCCATGGAGAGAGATATCAACCTTTGCTACCAGTAGCATTCTATATAACTTATGGAAAATTGATTTCGATGCTGCCCATACTATCTTTTTAGGTTATCTCTTACTAAAAACAAAATATAATGAATTAAGAGACGATATCAGAAAAGAAAATCACCAAAAGAATATCTACGAACTTTCAGAAGTACAGGTTTTAGAATGTTTAGTCTTGGAAACAATAGACATATAATTAGCTTATAGTGTGCAAAGTAGCGATTCACTTCCCTACAATTTGGATTAGTGTTGAGAAGAAATACCAATTAAGCAAGATAAGGAGCGAGATTGCGAAGATTAGATCGATGCGATTTGTTACAGAGAAGTATAGCATTAAAAGCTACTATCTTACGCTGGATATATTCGGTGATCCTTCTTACTCCTTTTAGATGCTTCGGCAACTTCAAGAAATCTAAGCTATGCTTCAATTGATCTATAACTTCTTCTATCACTACTCTTTTATGATACCACTTTCTCCCTCTCTTCGTCCCATATTCTAAGATACCTTTATCTCTTATGCTCCCTCGTTCCTTCAACTTCTCCCTCTGCTCTGGGCTCAATTTCAACCTTAAATCTGCTCCTTTCCGAGGATTAGGAGGTATTATCATCTGTATCCCTAGCTCCTCAAACGCTAGCTCATATACTTCATTAGCATCATATCCTTCATCTCCTATTCCCACTCTCATCTTCCTCCTTTTCCTCTCGGAGATGCGTCTTCGCATCTGGTTAAATAGCTTCTGAGCTATCTTCGACTCCCTCTTCTCCGCAGTAGTCCAGAAGAAAGCTATTATTACTCCGTCTCTGGTAACTATAAGATGTAGTTTGTATCCATAGAAGATATTATCATCTGAAGTAGCTCCCCACTTAGCTAAATGATCCTTGCGGGAGCGAGGGATATCAGTCATATCTATAGCTATTAGAGAGAGATTACGACTGTTGAGGAGACGGGTAAGGAGGCGACGTAAGAGCTTCTCTAAGAAGGCTTTGACTGACGGATGATGAGAATGATTATTGAGTGTTCTCCGAGAGGGTATCTGAGATAGTCTAACTCCGAGCAGTTGTCGATAAGTAGGATCATGATAAGCAGTAAGCTTCTGGTGAAGAAGATTGATAGACCAACCTTTGGTAGTAGCGAGAAGTAGCATAAGAGCGGATTTAGCTACGGTCTCGTCGGATAGGGAGCGACCAGATTTGGGAGAAGAAGGACGCCCCTTTTTTCTGACAAGTTCTCTTCGGTAATTTTTTTCAGTATGTCAAAGAGCTGTTTTAGCTTTAACAGTAGCGATCATTCCTTTCTGAGAAAGAAGTAAAATGTTATGATCTATTTTACCATATCTCTGGAATTATCGCCACTTTCTTATCATTCTTTCCAACACTATGTTTTATAAAAAAATATGAAAATGAATTAGAAAATGTTGTTTCAAATAAAATTACTTATGCTGAATTGAATGATTTAGAAAAGTTAGATTTGGAAACTTTAAAAACGGCTTTCGAGCTTATACCTCTAAAGACAGAAAATGAAGACCATAAAAAATTCTTAGCTATCGTCTTTCCTGGCTTTTCCAAAAAACTGTTCCAAGATGATGACAGAGATGACTATACGGTGAAGCATAGAATTCTGAATAAATTTGCATGCTTTATTTTAAATTCAACAAAAGAAGAAATCGAAACATACTTAAAACCTTTTGTTGATAATTTCAGCAATTCAAAAGAAATGGCTGATTTTTTTCAAGAGTTCATTACTGTAGAGGATAGATTAAATAAATATGAAGAATTCTGGGCTGTATGGAATGTTTTTTATGATAAAATAGTTGAGATTTGTAAAAAGCAAAGCTCTCATCATTATACAAAAGAAATCCTGCATAATTATCTTCTAGCATGGCCATATTGGAAAGAAGATGCAAAAGAATGGCATACATTAAAAGATAGAGAGAAATTATTTTTTAAAAAAGTCGCGGAAGATATAGGACATCATCCTTCAGTCTTATACTCTCTTTCAAAAATCCTCAATGATATAGGAAGTAATTTTATTGATGATGGTATAATTTGGATAAGTAATATCTTACAGAAGAATAACCAATTGATTTCAGAAGAATTAGAGACAAACACCACTTATTATATGGAAAATATTGTTAGAAAGTATATTATGAAAAATCGTCATAAAATTAAAAAATCCGTACAGCTTAAAAACAAAGTTATTGCTATATTAAACTTTTTAGTAGAGAAAGGTTCTGTGACAGGATATTTGTTAAGGGAAGATATACCATAAACGGTTCCCAGAAAATAGGGAAGGTTCCTATCCTCTTAGCTCAGAACCGACCAAAATCTAGCTCTTAAATGTCGTCATCTATGTAATAGTGCGTCAAATACATCTCTCCTTATATGCAATTCTTATATAAACGACTTGTGAATATCATCCCTTACCTCTCCAGCTTTTTCTACTTACCATCTACACCTTCTTATTAAAGATCGGATAAAGTTATTTTCCTACATCAAGAACAGTTGGGATGCTGACCCAAGCTGTTCTCGTTTCGTCAAATTGAGTAGGGTCACATGTTGTTTGAGAATTGTGGCAGGTCTTGTCCTCACATGTCCGAACGGCAGCGCTTGTATCGCTTATGCATTTATTACCTCCCCCTAACAGAAAATCTCGTTCTCAAGAGTGAAGCATGCATAAGCGGAAACTCTGGAATAATAAGAAGATATACCCGACTTATGAACCCTACCCCATAAGCCGGGATTTTGAGGGGCAGGCATATTCAACAAAGGATGCTTCCCATGGACAGTCTATTGACAGCATAAAGGAGCAAGCCCCTGAAGAGCTCTCCCTTATCAGTGACCCATCACCTTCTGGAGACTGGTTTCCACCACGACCGATAACTCCCGATGAGCAATCTTCTCTTCGTCCCCTGCACCTGCTCAACTCCCTCTTCACCGAGCGTCTCAACTTCCTGCAATGCGCCCTTGAGGAGCTGCGAGATGCTCAGCATGACCGGGAACGGCTTACTGACAAGGCATTTGAGGAACTCGATTCTGAGATACAAGAATGCGAACATTCCTTATCCCTCACCTTGCTCATTGACCCAGAGCAAAAACGGCACCTCCAACGCCGCCTCCTTGAGCTCAAGCGGGAACGCCGCCGGGAAGCCCTCTTGAGCTGGCGAGACCTTGTCTGGCTCAGAGGTGAAATCAGGAAGCTTCAACGCGAGATCGATACTCTCGGAAGAACAGCCAAGTCAACTAAAAACCGCAAGGCTCCAACGTGATCAGTATGTACTTCAAGGAATTCAAGTCCCTCTTGGCAAAGCTCCGCCCGGTCATAGGTGAGCTTGCCGATGCCTTCTGGCTGGCTACTCTCCTCGATCCGAGTCAAGAGAAAGATATGCACGCCGTTGCTCAGGCCATGGCAGCCGAACTGCTGAATGAGAGCTACATCGGAAGACACATCCTGCTTGAGCCACCTCCCAAAGAAACTGCAAAGGGTGAGTACCCGTTGGGGATTATCACCTACGCGGACAAACCTGTGTGTGCCTTCGGCTTGAGAGAAAGCGACCTGCCACAACACGTGTTGATTCTGGGTCGCTCTGGTGCTGGGAAAACCAACGTTGGTTACATCCTGGTCTGGAATCTTCTGCGTGCGAGAAAGCCTTTCCTCGTCCTAGACTGGCGCAAGAACTACCGGCACTTCCTAAACCGGGCTGAAGGGAAGGATATCCTTCTCTTTTCCCTGGGAGAGGAAGAATCGCTATCCTTCAATCCCCTTGACCCGCCACCTAACCTCATCCAGAGCCAACGGGAAGCATACATGCGGGACATAATCTCTATTATTTGCACGACTTACCTGCCCGGCCACCAACTGCTTTCCACCCGGGGAGTCGAATACTTATTCTTAAAAGCCTTAGCTGAGATTGAGGAAGAAGAACCGCTAACCTTCAATGATATTCGCCGATATGTAGAGAATTACAAAGCTCATTCCAGAGAAATCGACTGGAAAGTTTCCGCGGTGAATGTTCTGTTCAAATTGACCACCGGTCCTATAGGTCGGCTTACAAATTGTCTCGGCATCATAAGCCTTTCGGATATCTTAAACAAGCCAGTCATTCTGGAGCTTGACAGTTTAGGAAGTGAGACTGACCGCTCTCTTTTCACCCAGACCTTCCTGCTCTGGCTCTACTACTATCGCCTCGCGGAAGGGAAATCGCAAACCTCCAAACATGTCCTGATCGTGGAGGAAGCCCATAACCTATTTCTTCGCCGCGCCGATAATCGCCAATCCGTCCATGATATGATGCTCAGGCAGATGCGGGACTTAGGGCAGGCACTCGTTTTATTGGACCAAAACCCCAGCCTCTTGTCTATCCCAGCTTTGGGTAACACAGGAGTAACCATCTGCCTCAACCTCAAGCACGGAGATGACATAGAGGCTGCCGGAAAAGCCTTGACACTGCCGCCGGAGAACCGAGACTACATCGGCAAGTTGCCCATAGGATACGCCATAGTCAAGGTGCAGGACCGATGGCCAAGTCCCTTCCTCGTTCGCTTCCCCCAGTTTCAAATTTCCAGTCCTCTGAAGTCACCCTATACTGAAAGAAACCATATTCGAGGTTATTCCCTTAAACAGACTGTGGAGGAACTCCAGTCAGTCCTGAACGAAGCTATTCGGGCTCTTCCCCAGTCGGACAGAAGACAAAGGAAAGAGCAAGGAATAAGTGCGCAGGAGCGAAGTTTACTGCTCGATATCGTAAATTATCCTCTGTCAGTTATCACCGAGAGGTTCAAGAGGCTCGGCTGGAGTGCCCATACAGGAACGAAAATCAAATGGAGGTTGTTGGAAAAAGGATTTATTGAGCAAGAGAAAGTCAGCGTGCCGAAGGGTAGCGTCACTCTGCTCAAGCTTACTGAAGAAGGCACGAGATTTCTTGCTTCATCAGGGATTGAGGTGAAGGCGTTACCGAAGAATGCCAGCTTGGAGCATGAGTATTATAAGGAATTGGTGGCTGAGCGTTACCGGGCAAGAGGTTACAAGGTGGAGAAAGAGGTCCTTATAGGTGAGGGGAAGTCCATAGATTTGGTGGCAATGAAAGGTAATGAGCGAATTGCGATAGAGATAGAGACCGGGAAGTCGGATGTAGAAGCTAACAAGAAGAAATGCAGAGAAGCTGGGTTTGAGAAAGTAGTTATCGTAAACACCTGCGGACGCTAAAAGGGAGTGAAGGGTTTTGGCATACCAAAAGCCACTATAGTCAAGATTATTTCTCTATTTTTATCACTCGGCTGATGGAATATGTAAATCGTCTCATTGTTGTATCTACCACTTATTTAAGAAATCCCTGATAACATCTTCTAGGGGAATGAATTTAGATAAAGCTCGGCTATCAATCTTTTTCTGCCAGAATTATAGAAAATCTTTTATCCGCGCCAATCGCACTGCCTACAAAAAACTTATAAGTTTTATCAGAACGACGATATGCGTATGCGAGCAGACGGTGAACGCATCATACTAGCTAATCCAGACATCCTCAGCGGGAGTTATGTCCCTATTCACGGTCGGGAAGCCCAGCTCAAGGAGATAAGCCTTTGTCTCCGGCCCATCACGGAAGGCAGAGAGCCGGTGAACTGCTGGTTGCACGGGAAGCCAGGTGTGGGCAAGACTGCTACTGCTTGCTGGATCCTGCGAAAGCTTGAGAGTGAAGCAGGTATTCGCGGCGTGTATGTCAACTGCTGGGAGAACCCCACCTTCTTCTCGGTGCTGGAGTGCATCGCTAGGAAGCTGCGTATGCTTGGAGCTGAGAAACTCAGCACCTCCTTCAAGCTTGAAAGGCTGAAGAGACACCTATCCCACGAGCGGATGGTCCTCGTCCTTGACGAGATCGATCAGCCCGTGCCAAAGGAACGCAATGCTATCCTCTACAACCTCTCTGACCTTTCCACTGTCGGTCTGATATGTGCCTGCAACTCTCAGTACGTGTATTTCGGCTTGGAGGAAAGGGTGGAGTCCAGACTTAACCCCGCTCGGATACTTTTCGATGAGTATTCGCGGGATGAGCTATTTGGCATTTTGGACCAGCGTGCCCAATACGCCCTCGTTCCCCGGACCTACAACGAGGCTCTCCTGCACGTAATTGCCCAGCTTGCGGACGGGGATGCCAGAATAGCCATCCAGACCCTGAAGAACGCGGCCTACCTGGCGGAAAAGGAGGATCACGAAAAGATCACGGCCTCGCATGTAAAGTGTGCGTGGAATTCCGCGAAGGACTTGAAGAAGACCTATCTGCTCCGCAAGCTCACCGATCATCACCGTCTGTTGTATGAATTGATTGCGAAGAACCCAGGTATTTTATCTGGTAATCTGTGGCGGCTGTATCTGAAGACGTGCGAGGCTAGGGACATTAAGCCGATAGCGGTGAGGACATATTCGGACTACTGCAACAAACTTGCGGAGCTTGGATTAGTCGAGGCAAAGAGGGCCGCGATCCAGGGGAAGGTGAGGGAGTTCCGCATCGTGAGCTAGATCGCTTAGTACTTCGCCATCTCCTCAGCGCCAAATTGCCAATAAAAGTAGTCAATCCTCTCTAAAATGTTTTTCTATAACTAACCAATGTTTATCACTTAATACCGAGTTCTTTCATTGCGGTGAGAAAGAAATCGAGAGAATTCCTTACCTTTTCTGTTCCTATCTTCTCAGCTTCTTTGGTATAAAAACCCCTTCTTTCCAGATTCTTGATCCTTTCAAAAGCATCATTAAGGGCAGTTTCCAGACCCCATTTATTTTCCCCGGCAAAAATAAAGAACCTTGCTATCCCCACTGCTCCAAAGGAATCCAGCTTGTCGGCATCGAACAATATCTTTTCCTCAATTGTTTTAGGGCTTTTCTGGGAGAAGGTGGAATGGGTTTCTATACATCTTATTATCTTTTCCCTCTCTCTTTTCGAAAATCCCGCTCTTTTTAGAAATTCTTCGGGTAATTTTGAGCTGAAATGCTCTTTTTCACTTCGGTCTATGTCATGCAAAAGAATAGCCGGAATAAGTATATTAAGGTCAGGCTTTTCGTTCTCAGATATCCTCAAAGCATAATCTAGAGTTCTTTGGATGTGATCCCAGCCATGCGAAGGGGATTTGTACTTATGGTAATGTTCCTTCAAAAGCTTCTCTAAAGACCTAATTTGTGAATTCATAGTTTATTTTAGCTCTTGAAGAAATAAAAGTTATATTCCAAAGGTTCTGTTTCTCCTACTGTACTCGTCCAGGACTTTTTGGATATCCTCCTTAGATAACTCCGGGAAGAATTTGGGTATGAACTCAAATTCAGTATATTGCATCAGGAAAAAAGGTCCGTCCGATATCCTCTTCTCCTTGGCTGTTCTTACTAAAAAATCGATCGGGGTATTAATCATACAGTTTCTAATTATATTATTGAAGTTCAGTTTCTCTCCTGATTCTATCGTTTTCTTTATGGCCCTTAGCAAATCTCGAGTTCCTGAATAACCAAGCAAAAGATTAAATCTCCGCTTGGTATAATCCTTTGTTTCCGATTCAATACTATGGATAGCTTCTTGATAATAACGAGGTAAGAGATGCCTTTCTCCCGATACGAGAACTCTAATATTATTTTCATGTAACAGGAGATCCTGACTAAAATCTATCAAAGTCCTAGCCTGCACATCAAGAATAGGCTTTAAATCATTATCGTTCCTCTTTGTAAGGTTGGCATAAGATAAGCCAAAGAATGTGAATTAGTTTATCTTATCATCCACTAATATCCATTCTACAAGGCTTCTCGCTGTTCTCGCTGCCTGCTCATAAGCCTCTCTGAGTGACAAATTATGCTTTTTGGCATATCTTCTGTCGCCGTCAGGGATTAATAAAACATGCATTATACTACCTTCTTCTCTATTTTCTTCGCTCTTTTTACCATATCAATTGTCCACATAACTTTCTCGGGTGAGAATTTTTTGGTGTATTTTACTATATTCTCTTCCGATGTGCACAGGAAAACACACTTTTTGGTATTTTTCTGAGCCATACAGTTTAGTTCAACGGCATAAGTCTTCCTTTTTGTATAATATTCTTGAGCTCCCGCAAATAAACCAGCCAGCATCCAATCAACGGGATATTTTTGTGGCCCATATCTGTTCTTCACCTCTTGGGCAAAAGTAGAACTCTCCGCTTCTAACAACATAAAATTCTTGTCTTCATCAACCTTTATTGTCTTGAATTTCCCCCAACCAAAAGCGTTTAATACCTTGCAGGAAATATCCACAACATTAACTAGCGTTTTCTTTAGAGGAATACCATGCGTTTGGACAAAATCCCCTCCCATGAACTTGCTGGCCAGGAACTCGGCAATACCGTAATCAAGGCCAAAGACTTGGGAAAGATGGACATACTCTTTAGCCAAATGGGGAAGGAAATAAAGAACGACACTTTCCTCGCCAAATCTTATATATTCGTCTTTAAACTTGAGATAATGAAACATCCCAAATTCTTTGAGCAAGTCCAGCATAATCATTCTCCATGATTTCACCTTTTAGTCTTCCAAGGGTTTGATGGACAACCCATTCTTATTTATTTCCATAGGGAATATATCCAAGGGATGGTCTACCCTTCTCATTTTGATTACTTCTAATGTTCTGGATACCTTTGTTTCCAACTCACTGATCTTTATCTTAATCACCCCATCGGAGATAAATTTCAAAACCTCGCTGGCAACTTGGAAATCCTTCCCATCTTCCGAGAGCAACAAAACTGTTTGACCTGCCTTCCTTAATTCTCCTGCTAATTCATACAACCCTCTTCTCACATCAGCAAGAGAAGGAGTAAAAAGCGAAAGTTGAGAGCTACGTGCTAGAGGGGCTTTCCATCTTGGTTTGGTGATATATAAGGACAAGCATGTTACTGTATCCAGAACTAACCTGTCTGGCTTCTTTTTCTTGATAGTATTCACTATGTTCTTAAAAGTCTTGTCAAAGTTGAAGGGCACCATGGTCAATATAGACAAGTTTTTCTGCCTATCTAAATCCCAACCAAAACCCAATGCCGTCTTTTTAAGACTTTCCATTGGTTCTTCAAAAGAGATATAGAGGACTTTTTCTTTATTTTTGGCACCTTCCCTGGCAAATTGGAGACCAAAAGTGGATTTACCTGCTCCTGCATCCCCAATGACTTCGATCAAAGAACCCTTTTCAAAACCACCTTGCAGTATTTTATCCAAGTATGAAATACCTGTCTTGATTTTTGTATTCATTATTATCACAAATATATTTTTGGATTCCGGGCTTTATATATTTATTCGTATCGGCATCACCCGCAAGAGGTGGGCAAAACAGCCAAAAAACAAAGGTTTCAAATCTTCTTTATGAAAAACGAAAACATTGATGAAATAAGGGTGCCAGAGTGGGTGAAATTCGTAATGTCCTGTGTTCAGGTCCACCAACCTGCTCTCCGCAAATATATGCTCAAAGAAAAAACTGAAGAAACGAAAACACCAGAGTGGGTGAAGTTCGTGATGTCCTGCGTTCAGGCCCGCCAACCTGCTCACAAAAAAGCTTAAATACTTCTTCCGCCAATTATTTCTTGAGAGGTACGCATTATCTGTGAAAAAAGGGCATTACACTTTTCGCTTCATGCCCGGCAGGGGCATGGCATGAAAAGCACAATGCCTACGTGCCTCTCTTAAAGATGTCCGTAGGTATTCACTCATGCCAACTGAGTCTGAGGCAGCAGATAGAGAATTGAACAATGCCAAGAAAAGGGTCCAAAGGTTAGATACATCCCCCCGCAATCGAAAGGACATCTTGGATTTTGCATCTTTCTGCTTCGCAGAGGGTCTGAGCACTCGCCGTGTGATAAAATATATGAGCACTCTTTGCACTATAGCTAAGCGACTTCGCAAAGAGTTTCGCAAGGTCACTCGTGCGGATATACAAGCGTTAGTAGAAGGAATCGAACGTTCAGACTATTCTGGTTGGACCAAGCGTGATTTCCGTATTACCCTGAAGAAGTTTTTTCGCTGGCTTCGGGGCACGGAAGAATATCCAGATGAAGTAAAGTGGCTACGCACAGGCTTCCACGATGAACGCCAGAAGTTGCCAGAAGAATTGCTCACCCCGCAGGAAGTGCAGGCAATGATTGTAGCAGCCCGGACCGCCCGCGACAAAGCCTTGATTGCTTCACTTTACGAAAGCGGGTGTAGAATAGGTGAGCTTCGCTCACTTCGCATCAAGCAGTTACAGCAGCACTCCTACGGTTTTCAAATCACAGTCGAAGGTAAGAAACGCCCCAGGCGACTCTTGCTTATCGCTTGTGCTCCCTACCTTACTACTTGGCTAAATCAACATCCTAGAAGGGAAGACCCGAACGCCCCTTTGTGGATTAAATCAGACCACCGTGCCACGCAGCTCTCCCACGCCCGGGTTACGCATATTCTCAAAACATCTGCTAAGCGAGCGGGAATTTCCAAGGCTGTGAACCCTTACAACTTTCGCCACAGCAGAGCCACCCACCTTGCCAATCACCTTACTGAAGCTCAAATGAATGTGTACTTAGGATGGGTCCAGGGCTCTGACATGGCTTCAAGGTATGTGCACCTCTCCGGCCGAGATATAGACCATGTCTTGCTCAAACTCAACCACATACCCACTTCTGAGGAAGATAAGGCCAAAGACAACTTCTCCCTAAAGTCCTGCGCAAGGTGTAATCTCAAGAACCCACCAGGCCACAAGTTCTGCTCCCGCTGTGGTGCCATCTTGGACGAAGAGACTGCCCGAGAGGAAATGAAGAAAAACCTATACAAAAGCGGAGCAAGTGGAGTCATGGAGAGGCTTATTCGGGATGACGAGTTCCGGGCTATGCTCGAAAGGAAAATCGAGGAACTCGGCAAAGATAACAGGTAGAGTGCTTATTCTCGTCCAGTAACTTCTTTTTCTCCTTCATCTGCACGAATAGCAAGCCCTCTCTCCGACAGCCTAAAATGCTGACCTGCCAATAGGCTGTCATGACAAGCGACTATCGTTCTGATCGTCCCCGCCCCAGAAAATGTAGCAAGTGTATCTGCGGGATTGAGAATGACAGGGGCATCTGGTGTGCAATACTCAAGAAAATCCCTACTCCAAGGGAGGTCAAACGCTGCCGCCGCTTCTGCCCGAAGGTGATACTAGATGATGCTGAAAACGATGCTTAAGAGAAAGAATTTCAATTCACGCTTCCTCGCAATCACGCCAAACAATCAGCAGGAGATATACCGGGTTTGCCCTGGTGTTAAGCTCAGGGATTGCCTAGGCTTTACCTAGCGGGGGAGGAGGAGGTATCTTATGAGAGGAGTTATCGAGCAGATTTGGGAGAATGAAACCCGCAATGGCAAGAAATACCTTACCGTGCGGATAGACGGCGAACGATACAGCATCTGGGATAAGAAGAACTTCGACGACCTTCAGGAAGGAAAAGAAATCGAATATGAATTTCGCCAGAGCGGGAAGTACAAGCACCTCACGGATGTCAAACCAGTAGGGGAAGAAAAAGGTTCAGCGGAGCAAGGAGAGCTAACCTACAGACCAAGTAACAAGGATATACATATCACCAGGATGAGCTGCCTGAAATCAGCCACCGAGATCGTGGCGCCTGTTTACATGGATATAGAGAGCAAGCAGGAGCTGGTCATAGAACTCGCCAAGCGGTTTGAACGCTACGTGTTCGAGGATGACCTCGGAGCTTTAACTCAGGAAGATGAAGGTGAGCAGGATGCAGGGAAGAGTGGATAAAATCTGGCACAACCAGAGGACAGACGGCTCTGAGTACTGGGCACTGTCCATTAACGGTGAGCGTTACACCATTTGGGAAAAGGACCTCATAGCAGACATCAAGGAAGGAGACTTGGTCGAGTTTGCCTTCACCTTTTCCGGTCGCTATCGCAACCTCACCGGGATCAGGCGACTGGCCTCTTCAGCCTTCACCACCGCAGACAAACTCGTTTCAGACCCGACATCCCTGCGAATAACGAGGATGAACTGTCTCCGGACCGCCGCGGAGATGCTCAAGGACACCACCTTGCTCCCAGAGCAGAAAGTCTCCTTGGCTATAACCATGGCGCAACAGCTCGAAAACCATGTCTTGGGTAACCCGGAGAATTCTGAATTGCAAGAGGTGATGAGACAAAAGGAAGACGACTGGCCAGACCTTCAAGACCAGCAGGAGGGAGGAGCATGAACGATGAACCTCACTTGTCGGTCAGCCAGCTCAGGACATACATGCAGTGCCCTTTGCAGTATTTCTTCCGCTACGTCTGCGGAGTGGAGAGACCCCCTACTCCCGAACTCATTCTGGGCCGCACTATCCACGAGACGTTGCACGACAACTACCGCCAGAAGATTGAAAGCCATCGCGATTTGCCCCTTTCCCAGATTACGGACATCTTCAGCGACCACTGGGACAGGGAAGTCAAGGAAGCCGAGTTTCAAGATGATGAGAACTCCGGACACTTCAAGGACCAGGGCATCCAGTTGCCTACCGCCTACCACCAAGGTGTCTCCCCCGTGGTCCAGCCCATTGAAGTGGAGAAGGAATTCCTTTTTGATACCGGAGTTACCGAACTGCCGCTGAAAGGCTACATAGACCTCATTGACGACCAGCACTACATCATAGACCACAAGACCAGCAAGCGGAGCTTCCCCAAGGACGCCGCTGATAGGAACATCCAGCTGACCGCCTATGCCTTGGCCCATCGGAAACTTTACGGAGACAAAGAGAGAGGCGTGAGGATGGATATAATGGTAAAGACCAAACAGCCCAAGATACAGCAGCTGCAGTCAACCAGAAGTCAGGCGGATATAGACCGCTTCCTGCGCCTCGCTAAGAATGTCGAAGATGACATAAAGGCTGGCATCTTCTACCCGAATGAGAACTATATGTGCAGTCCCTGTGGGTACAGGGAAATGTGCGATGAGTGGTAGAAAGTTTTTACCCCGTGCTGCTAATCTTTCCTTGGCGAAACAATCCTGGTGGGCAGCCTGCCTCTTTTAACCTTTTGAGTGAGGCTTTCTAAGAAGGGGTTATTTTTAACTAAAGTCTTTTTTTTCTACTATTACTTACCCCTCTTCCAAGGCTTCCAGGGGCTTCCTGGTGGCTCTCCGTTGATTTTAGAAATGATGTCAAACATCAATCTCCATTCCCTATCTCTTCGTAAGGCTTGCTCATCCACTTGATCTCCTCTTCTGTGGGAACCTGGTAGCCGCCCGCAACCCTGCCATTGGTAAGCTCCCTCAGTGCCCTTGGATCGATCATAGATGCAGGATTGAGTGAAGGAGCAGGCTGGAAACTGCTGGAATATCCTGCAAGCCCTGGGTTGTTGAGCTGGGCTGCATTGGGGGTGATGTTGAAGCTGACCTTGGCGCCGCCCGGAGGCATGCCATACATCCCCTCAGTGTAGGCAGGAAGGGCAGTTCTTATAGTGTCGTTGGCTATTGCGTTCATTGTCCTCAGGTTGTTGATGTGCTGGCGGTGTAGCCTGAGTATAATCCACAAAATCCCAGCCGCGAAGATGATGACTAAGATAGCCCAGTAAATCATCTTCTTCTCTTCCATAGTGAAAGCTTGCGACATCGAATTTGCCAGCGACACGAAAAAGGCAATGACCAAGATAGAAATCAATATCGCTATCGTCGCGCCGATGAAAATGGCTATGATTTGCCCGGTAGTGAGGCCATTTTCTCTTTCCATTTTGATTTTCCTCCTTTTGTTAGAACTTCGTTCACTTCGTTCTTATCTCATTTTTTGGCTGAAAACTGGCAGAAATCGTAAAATGACTGATGCACGAACGAAGCCAAAAGTTCAGCTCTGCAAAGACTTTTTTGCCTCGTTCAGGCCCAATAAATAGAACACTTCGTTCAGCCTTCGTTCGTTCACTTTGTTCGTATCGGTTTTGTATCTTTTCGGTAAAATCACCTTGAGTTTATTCAAGCTCTCCATAATATTGGCAGCCGTCCTGGAACCGAATCCCAAATCTTTCACAAGCTTTTCCCGCGACGCTTCACCCCTGTCGCGAAGGTAGAACCAGACCTCGACTGGGATATTCTCAGCCTTTATCTTTTTCCTCTCCTTCAGGCCTCTCATTTCGTCAGGTTCTCTTTCTTCTCTCAGCTTTTCAAGGGGAGAAAAGATATCCCCGCTCAGCAAGATAAGCCTTGGCTTTTCCATACTTTCTGCTGTCCTGGGTAAAGCTTTAATCCTGCTGGGGTTGACAAGAGGGGTCTGAACCCGCTGGTTTCTGGGCCCCAGCACCACGACAGCGTCGCCTTCACCTTCAAGAAGATGGCAGTCAAGCTTGGGATGTCCTGAAACCAGGGCACTTTCTCTGGCGTTCCAGACCTGGAAGATAACCCTGAAGGTCAAGTTCTGCCTGATTACCGGGGAGCCTCCGAAGACGTCCTTGCTCCCGGTCTGGGTTGCCAAAACCAGGATTATCCCTTCGCTCCTTCCCCTTTCAATCAGACGCTCCACATAAAAGGTAGCCCTCTTCTTCTTAGCTAAAAGATTGGTGAACTCGTCAAGCACCACCACTACCCTCTCGCCTTTCATCACCCGTTTGCTCCTTAGCTCCATCTCCACCTCAAGTTCGGAAAGCATGTGGGTTATGATGTCCGGGTCATCGGTTATCGGGTAAAGCAGGGGTTTAGTCCCTTCGAAATCAGCGAAGTCCATAATCTTGGGGCTGTAGATTACGAGCCTCGTGCTGCCATCGGTGCGTTCCGCAATCTGCGTTATGATACAGCGCAGGAATTCGCTCTTACCGCTTCCGCTGGTACCGAATATTCCGAGATGGGGCGCCACATTAGTCCCCAGCTTCTGCATCACCACTTCCCCTTTCGGGCTTACGCCCAAGATGATGTTCAAGGGGTTGTCAAGGGCCCTTGGACGGAAGCTCCGCACCCTCTCCGTAACGCCCGTCAGGGTCACCAGTTGGCGGTGAGGGGAGGGAATCATTAACTCATAGCATCCATTTCCGAGCGTGAGCGAGACTTTAGCTGGCTTAACGCCGAGGGCGACCGCAAGCTCCTCTTGATACTTGGCAATGTTCTTGACATCGGGGATACTGCTGTAGATGGGGAAGGTAAGGTGTCTCGGTCCGATGATGGGCTTCCCGACAACGACATTCTTTTCAAGCAGAGAGAAAACGTCGTAAATCTTATCTATGCAATACAAAAGATAAATGCGCATAATTTTTCACCTTTTTCTAATCTGTGCTTGTCTTAAACCAAAAAATCTGATATAATAGCAAATGGCTAGAGTGGCCAGCGATGGTGCTTTAGCTGGTGGGAGCCTTAGTTCTCCTGGGTAAGGTGTTTCTAAGGCCCCCACCTCAAAATGAGAGTTGATGATCGGAAAAGTCCTAGCCTTCTTCTTTCAAGATTTCTTTTATCTGGGTCAGCTTGAACCCCCTTTCTTTGAGTTCGCGGATTCGGGCTATCTTTTGCATCGCTTCTTCCCTTCTGAACATTCTCAGCCCTCCAACATACTCGGGTGTCAATATCTCCCTATCACAGTAATATCTGATCGTCGATATGGGCAACCCACTCAGCTTCGACAGCTCTCCGATGGTGAGCAGTTCCTTTTTCTCTAAGCTCATAGATGTTTCCTTTCAGCTTCTAATGGGCAGTCGATTTACTGTGGATAGTTTTCTTAACTATACCACAAATTCCTAGAAAAAGCAACAGGATTACAAAAAAAATATTCTAACAAATTCACAGCTACCACAAATATAAAAGCTCTCCAATAAACTGGAGAGCTATCTTTTTGCCTCCCTTCAGGCCCCTTTCAATAGAGCCTATCACTTCAACTGCTGTGATTCTGTAGTCTCTTGCAGAATATGTTTTTCGAGCAATTTTTCAAAGACAATCTCACCTCAAAATTGGTGTTGGAAATAGATATCTTTAAGTTCACTTATAGTGAGATTTTTCTACCTTCGGATCCTTACATTTAGCTACAGAGATAGCTCTAAAAGTCAGTTATAATGTGTTTCGATATTTAGGAATATCGAAGTAAATAGGATGTAAAGATTAAGGAGCAATAATTATCTTGATAGCCTCCTTTCTTTCTAATATCTTCAATGCCTCTAAATAATCAGTTAAAGGCATTGTCTTAGTGGTTAATTTCTTAACATTGACCATCCCTTTTTCCAGGAGGCGAACTGCTGTTTCAAAGTTCTTCATTGGTTCCTTCCCCATGATCTTGGCATTCTTTATTACTAATTCGCGGTGAAACCAGATCGATTGGTCTACTAAAAAGTCCTCATCTGTATAACCAAAGATAATCACCTGTTCACCGGCTATCTGGAAAGAATTTTGGATTGATTTCGGATTCCCTGAACAATCTACAACCGTATTCACCTTAGAAGCAACTAACTCTTTGAAAGCATCTTTATCTTTAGGATTGATAACTTTATCCACTCCTAACTCTTTGCTCAACTCCAATCTATCATCAATTACATCTATTCCTACGATCTCGGTAGCTCCACTTATTTTTGCTAATTGAACAGCTATTAATCCTGCTCCCCCTAGTCCAGAGATCGCAGTACTTTTTCCTAATAGTGATCCAGCTAACCTGAAGGCATTGACCAGACAGGCGACCAATTCCCCAAAGGCAGCCTCCTCATACGAAAGCTGAGGCTTAAATTTGACTACTAGATGAGGATCACGAAGGACATACTCCGCATGTAATCCTCCTCCCCAACCAGTCATTGCTACTCGATCGTCCTCTTTAAGTTCAGTTACATTCTTTCCTACCTTTACAACTCGACCAGCTCCCTCATGTCCTGGATCCCCTAGAGAGCACGGATATCCTCTCCACATACTCTCTTTATATAAACCTTTATATACTTTTATCTCATGCATACTGCATATAGAGATTGCCTCAACTTTGACCAGCACCTGATCATCGCTAGGTTCTGGTATTCCAACATCTACTATCTCCAATTGATAAGGAGCGTTTATTCTAAGTGCTTTCAATTCTACTACCTCTCTCTCCTAATTTTGAAGATAACCGCAATTATCATATCCTTATAGTATCTCTGGATAGGATTCCCTGACTATTTCCCTTAAGTATTCCAAGCTCTCCTTTAGTGCCTGATCGGGATTCTCTGTCGGATGAATATCGAAAGCCAGATACCCCTTATAACCAACATTTTTAAGAGCAGTTATAAATTTAGAGAATCCCTCTCGTCCGATAGTTCCTTTCCCCAGCGGCCTAGCTTGATCTGCCGTAGCGTCGTTATCATCTAAGTGGACATAGACTAGTTTGTCTCCTACCTTCTCAACAGCCGCTCGCAGATCCTCACGGACAAGGTGATGATGTCCACAATCAATATTTGCACCAACCCCGGGAACCTCCCTGGATAGAAGGATGAAGGAATCGGCATTTGCTATAAATGTTCCCGGCTCCGGCTCTATAGCAAAGGTTACCCCTTGCTCCTTAGCATAAGCAACGCTCTCTGCCACAAATTCAACAGTCCTCTGCCAGGCATCTTTGAATGATACCCCATCTGGTAAGGGGACAGTTATGCTAGTGACAATCTTCCCACCTAGCTTACGGCAAAGATCAAGAGAATCTTTCACGTATTGAATGGCTGACTTTCGCTCATCCACATCATCGTTACACATTCCTACGGGATGAAGATCAATGGTTACGAAGGTGAGATCTCCCTCTTGAGCTATCTTCTTCAACTTTGAGATCCTCTCATCATTAAAGGAACTGACCCCATTGCTGGGAAGTGCAGAGCGTTTCGCCATCTCATCCATCCAGACCCAGATCTCAACCCCATCTCCTCCTAAAGCAGATATCCTTTTTAATGCTTCCTCCAAGGGCAATTTGTCCTTAACTCGACTTTCCCAAGCCCATGCTGGAAAACAGAATTTCATAAGAAAATACTCCTTTCGTTATGGAAGATATTTAATACTCTATCCTTTCAATCCAGTTAGAGCGATCCCCTGAATAAAGGTTCTTTGAGTGAAGAAAAAGAGGATAATAATAGGGATCGTTATCGCCGTAGAAGCAGCCATCAGCAGAGCCCATTCGGACTCGTGCTGTCCAACAAACTGCTGTAATCCGATAGCAACCGTGTAATTTAACTCATCATTTATATAGATCAATGGCCCTAAGAAGTCATTCCATCTGCCTAAAAATTCGAAGAGAACTACTACAGCTAAAGCCGGCTTTGAGAGAGGGATAATTATCCTGGCATAAATCCCGAACTCGGAGCATCCATCTATCTTGGCCGCATCCGATAACTCTTTCGGTATAGTCATAAAGAATTGGCGGAGAAGGAATATAAAGAAGGGACTTCCGAAGAAGGCAGGGACGATAAGAGGTTTGAAGGTACCAACCCACCCTAAACGCCTAAACAATATGAAAAGAGGGATCATAGTAACCTGAAAGGGAAGCATCATAGTGCTTAAGACTAGGATGAAGACCGCATTTCTCCATTTCCACTCCATCCGGGAGAAAGCATAAGCTACTAAGGAGCTCGAGATCATAGTTCCTATAACACAGAGAATACAATAAAATAAAGTATTCTTTAAATAGGTCAGGAAAGGGAAGATCATCAAGGCCCGAGGGAAATTGCTCCATATTACAGGATTTGGAATCCAAACCGGTGGGATGTTAAAGATCTGAAGATCCGATTTTAGAGAGGTGGAGAGCATCCAAAAGAAAGGGAGCATAAAGAAGAAGCCCGAGGAGATCAGGATTATATGCGTTATTCCTTTTCCTACTCTATTTTGAAAGCTTTTACTTTTGAATAGGACGAAGCCCTTTTTCGAATTTACTTGCATAGTTACTTCCCTCCATAATATACCCATCTTGCCGAGCTTCTCAAGATCAGAAGTGTACAAGATAAGATAAGGAAGAACAATAGCCAGGCTAAGGCACAGGCATATCCCATCCTAAAGTATTGAAAAGCGTTGCGATAGAGGTAAAGGGAGTAGAATAGAGTGGAGTTTATAGGGCCTCCGCCAGTCATAATATAAGCTTGGGTAAAATATTGAAAGGAGCCAATTAGCCCCATTATTACATTGAATAGGATAACTGGGCTCAACATCGGGATAGTTATAAAGATGATCTTGTGCCACCACTGGGCGCCATCTATATCCGCTGCTTCATATAATTGTTGAGGGATCCCCTGCAATCCAGCAAGGTAGATGATTATTGCCCCTCCAACTCCCCAGAGGCCCATCAGGATGAGAGCTGGTTTGGACCAAGTCGGACTAGCTAGCCAGGAGATGTGAGGAAGTCTAAATAATCTGAAGAGGTTATTTAAAATTCCATGAGAGGGATTAAAGATCCATAGCCACACTACCGAGGAAGCTACTACCGGAACTATGGATGGTAGGTAAAAGATGGTGCGATAGAGTGCTACCCCTCTGATCTTGACATTTAGCAGAAGCGCTAAGGTGATGCTCATAAGCGTTCCTAGGATAATTGAGAAAGAGGCGAAATATAAGGTGTTTACGAGAGCTGTCCAGAAGAGATCATCCTCAAAGAAGAGCATCTTATAGTTATCCAACCCGATCCATTGAGGAGGAAGCATCCCTCCATAGCGAGTGAAGCTATAGCGAAGAGAAGATAACATCGGATAGACCACAAAAAGTGTAAAACCTATTATCCAAGGTGACAAAAATAATAACACATTTCTAACATTTCTTACCTTTAATCTACTTCCCCTTATCACAATCGCCTCACCCTCTTAAATTTAGGATATTTTGGGGTCTGTCAGGTAGGAGCCTGGCAGACCCTCTAGTTCTACTTACCTTTGAGTGCTCTATCCAGCTCCTTCTGAACCTTAGCGGTGACGTCGTCCATTGCCTGCTGAGGTGTCTTCTTCCCCCAGCGAACGGCATCATACGCTGCCGATAGCTCGTTTTGATATAGAATGGTTACCGGGGTAAAGGGGGCTTTCTTCACGTTAGGGGAACCTAGAATATCCACAAAATTCACGAAGCCTGGAGCCATCCCCTCCAAGAATTCCTTGGAGTGAGCAGCCTCTATATGGGTGGGAGTAGAGCCTCCTGTTCCCGCGGCTAAATCTAAAACCTGCTGTTTCTCCATAGCCCACCTGATGAATACCCAAGCCTCATCAGGATTCTTAGCTCCCGTTGGAATCAGATAAGCGTTGCCTTCGGTGAAGGTACATTTCTCTCGCCCACCTGGTGGATAGGGAAGAGGAGTCAGGCCAAATTTTATCTTGGAGTAACGGGCCTGATTCTTAAGAGCCCACTGTCCGAAATACCACATCGCGATCTTGCCTGTGTAAGTGGGTCCCTCAGCGATGGTAGACCCTGGATAACCTCCAGCTTGTAGGGCACTAGTAGCGAAATCTGATAACTTCTGCATCCCATATTTATTGACATAGCTATCCAATTCCCACTCGAGTTCCTTCATGATCTTCGGATCATTTGCGGTTATCTTCTTGTTAGCCTCATCGTAGAATTCCCCTCCGAAGACATATCCCCAAGTGAATATCCACCAGGGTCCCGGAATCCAGGGAGCAAAGCCCAATCTCTCAATAGTTCCATCGGCCTTAACCTTTGTCAACTTCTCTGCATAAGCGTCCAGCTCAGCAATGGTGAGAGGCGGCTTGTTCGGATCCAATCCCACTTCCTCCATGACATCTATATTGTAGTGAAGGAGCCAGCTATTAAGAGACCAAGAGAGACCATAGACATGGCCGTCGTAGATTGAGAGATCCTTGACTACTGGCCAATACTCCTCCCAGGGGAAATCCTTCGCGTATTCGTCTAGAGGCATCAACATCCCAGCTGCTCCCCACTCAGGGATTGTCCAGGTCCAAAGGTCGGTCACATCAGGTGGTTTTCCTCCAGCTATCGCGGTTCTTGCCTTATCAACGATGCCTTCAGGGATTCCAACTGCCTTTATTTGGATATCGGGGTGAGTCTTGTTGAAGGCATCTATCAACTCCTGCTCGGCAGCTCCCTCCATCGGGGTGGTTCGGTAGTGCCAGAAGGTTATGGTCTTAGCTGCAAAGGTTGTTGAGGAACTAGCTAAGGCAACCATAATGAACAGGGCAAACACTCCTATTCCTAGTTTTTTAAACATCTTTTCATAACACCTCACTTTTTTAATATTTTTGTCTGTTTTAAGTTACAAAACGAATTTCTAGGAGAAGTTATCCCCCCTCTCTTCTAAGGATTTAAATTGGTTGAGGTTGACTTTAGATAGCCGGTGATATTTATCCTTCAAGATAGGATATAATTCCCGATAAATCTCGTAATACCTAGTATATAGGGAATAAAGCGAACTGTCAGGCTCGACCAGCTCAGATGGAATATCAGCTAGGTTAGCTCCCGCCTCATAGTGATCCTGAAATATCCCTGCTCCGATCCCTCCTAAGATCGCGGCTCCTAGAACTGCTGTCTCCGAAAACTTCACCACCTCAATAGGTTTTCCCGTGATATCCGCCTTAATCTGATTCCAAAGGCGATTTTTAGTTCCCCCTCCTACTGCTCGAATAAGCGATATCTCCTCCCCCAGGTGAGCCTCGGCGATCTCGATGATCTGACGCAACCCATATCCTATTCCTTCTAGGACAGCTCTGCTTAAGTCAGCTCTCTTGATATCAAGCGAAAGGCCGAGGAAAGCTCCTCTGAGATCGGGATCCCAGAAGGGGGTTCTCTCCCCCATCAGATAAGGAAGGAAGAGCAGCCCTTTAGCCCCAGGTCGAGCGCTTCTGGCTTCGAGGAAAAGTTTCTCATGAGTCTCATCATCCGTCATTCCTTCTGGGTAAAATTGTCTCTTGAACCAATCTATCGCTGAGCCGGAGGTAGACATAGCTCCGTGAAGTAGAAAGCGTTCGGGGAGCACGTGATAACGATTCAAGAATCTGATATCGAACTCAGGAAACTTAGAGCAAATCGTTAGAACTTCGGTGGCACCACTTGAGAGGAATATCTGACCATGCTCAACTATTCCAACTCCCAGGGCTGAACAAGCTGTATCGGCCCCTCCTATCGTCACTGGAACGCCGATTCTCAAGCCAGTCTCTTCCGATGCTCTCTTTGTGATCTTCCCTATAACTGAGGTCGAAGATATCACAGAGGGTAATTTCTCCCGCGGTATATCAATTTCACCCCATAGACTATCTAACCAAACTCCCTCTTTTATCCCAAATAATCCAGTGAAGGACGCATTAGTATAGTCCATTACGAACTTGCCGGTCAAGCGATGAGCTAGGAAGCTATTACCATGTCCAAAATATCTCGCCCTCTCATATATCTCAGGTTCATTCTCTCTTATCCATAACATACTTGTTATAGAGATGGTACCCGGTGAGATTCTGTTTCCTGTCATCTCAAAGATATTGTTCAGTCCTATTCTAGTGAGTAAGCGATCGGCTTGAGGGATGCTTCTTCGATCAAGATAGATTATCGCCGGCCGCAAAGCCTCCCCTTCAGGATTCATTGCTACTAGAGCAGGACAGAGAGTACTCAGACCAATGCTTACGATCTCATCTTTAGATATCTTGGCCCTTCTCGTTGCTATCTCAAACGACTCCAAAAATCCTCTCCACCACTTCAAGGGAGATATCTCCACCCATCCAACCTGAGGATGTTCGAGTTGATAGGAGGTGGAAGCAAAACCCCGTAATTCCCCCTTGGTATTAAATATTCCCACCTTTACGCTGGTGGTACCCGTATCTACTCCCAGAAGATATATATCACTCATCTTAAAAGGATTTTATCCCACAACCTGATATTTCTTGAGCACCTTCGGATCATGACCGGGAAGTATGATATCTCCTTCTTCTCTAATACGCCTCATAGCTAAGAGACACTCCTTAACACTCGTTGTCAACCCTACCGGGATATCCTCCTCAAGATTACGGTAGGTAAAGACTACATCTCCAGCTATGATCGCTCTTCCTTCCCTAGTATCTATCGCGACTGACTGATGGCCAGGGGAGTGTCCTCCGGTCCAGAACACCCTAAGGCCCGGTAATATCTCCTTGTCTCCTTCGATTAAGCGTAATCTAGAGGAGTAATCATCGATCAACTTCTTTATACTTTCCTTAACTATAAATTGGGTGAACCAGGGATGAGAAGGAGCTGTGCTTGCGATCATCTCCTTTCTCTGAAGAACCAACTCAGCGTTAGGAAATAGATCTAAAGTTGGTGATAGATGATCGAAATGAGCATGAGTAAGAATTACAATTTCTACTTCCTCGGGATCGACTTCGAGCTTTTTCAACTGATTTAAAGGTCTCTCTTCATCCACTTGTCTCATCTCTGGCATGAAGCGATGAGCCAAATCTAAGTCGAAACCAGTATCAACTAAGACGATCTTGTCATTTCCTCGAATGAGCCACATATAGTAGTAGAACATAACTTTTTTGCCCCAGTCATTCAAGAAGTAGGCTAGAGGTCCTTCATTTTCGCACTCTCCCACTTTGATAGGATATATCCTATACATCGGCCTTTAACACCTCCAGAGCCCCTTGAACCGAGGAATCGTCGTGAATTATCATACTTAGCGCTCTGATAAGGCAAGGGGGATCCTGATACTGCCAGATATTTCTCCCATAGGTAACACCTACGGCTCCCGCAGATAAAGAATCTTTTGTCATCCTAAGGAGCTCCTCGATGGATTCTAGCTTAGGACCACCAGCTACAACTACTCTGGTGGGGCAGGATTCGACGACCTTGCGAAAGGTCTCAGCTGATCCAGTATACCATGTCTTCACTATATCCACTCCCAACTCTGCCCCCACTCTAGCAGCATAAGCTATGTTAGAAGGTGAATATCTATCCTCATCGGGGATCTTACTCCCTCCAGGATAAATATGAGCTATTACCGGAAGTCCAGCTGAAGCCGCCTCTTTAGTGAGCATACCAAGATTTCGTAGCATCTCAGGCTGTTCGTCTCCTCCGACGATCACCCCCATAGAGATAGCCTCTGCTCCTAATCTGATAGCTTCCTCCACCTGAGTTACCCAGGTATCGTAGGTGGGATGATAGGGAGAGAAACTGGTGCACTTCAGGATTAGGGCAATCTCCCCTGTATAATCCTCGAAGAAGTGCTCAGCAATTCCCTTATGCATCGTTATAGCATCAGGCTTCCCTTCGGCTATCTGCTCCAATTTCTTCCCTATCTGCTCAAGGCCAGGCAATATTCCTCTAGCGATCCCATGGTCAATCGCTACTCCTAAAAATCTTTCGAACCTCCTCTTCATTATCCTCTTTAATCTGATCTTCTTTCCCAGAAAAGACATAACTTACCTCATGGATTGATAATTATTTTAAGACCCTCGAAGTTAGCTGCCATATCGAAAGCTTTATCTATTTCCTCAAGAGGAAACCTGTGAGATATAAACTTGTTGAGATCGATCATCGAGGCTTTTGCTAGGGATAAAGCCTCCCTGTATTGAAAGGGGGTTGAGGCACTCGTTCCTGTGACAATCAACTCATTATAGTGGATCAAATTCATATCGATCTTCATTTTCTCCGCCTCGGGAAAGCCAGCGAATAGGTTCAATACTCCCCCTTTTTTGAGCATTCCCATAAGCTCATCTACTAAACCAGTGATGCCCTTTGCCATTATCACCGTATCGGCTCTCAATCCATTGGTCTCCTCCAGAACCACCTCAGCAAGATTCTGTTCCTGTGGATCGACACATCTATCTGCCCCAAACTCCTGAGCCGATCTACGTCTGCTTTCAAGTGGCTCACTTACTATCACCTGAGCCGCTCCAACTATTTTAGACAAGCGAAGATGCATCAGGCCTATAGGTCCCGCACCAATTATTACCACCACGCTGTTTAACCCGACTTTTGCCTTTCTGATACCGTTGATACAGCAAGCCAAAGGCTCTAGGAGAGAAGCTTCGTCATAGGAGAGGCTATCGGGTATCTTGACGACATTGCCCGACTTTATAGCCTGGGCTGGAACTCTCATATACTCTGCCATGCCGCCATCATATTCATAGCCGATAGCTGTTCTATTCAGACACATATTTTCCATACCTTTCATACAATAATAACAAGATTTACATGGTATGACTGGAGCGATCGCCACGCGATCACCCTCTTTGAAAGTTGGTACCTCACCTCCTATCTCAACTACCTCTCCTGATACCTCATGGCCAAGAATTGAGGGGATCCTCACTCCTCTAGTTTTCTCCTCTCGAATTATCCTAATATCCGTGCTGCAGATGGCACATGATTTAACTCTAAGTAGAATCTCACCAGAAGTTATTGTTGGTCTATCTACTTCTCTTATCTCTATGGATTGCTTCCCCAAGAATATAGCAGCTCGCATATGAATCGGTAGCTCCTTAAAGCTCTGGAGCTAAGGCCCATAATACATCTAACCTCTCTCCAGAGAAATTATACCATTGATGTTTAAGGTCAGCGGGTAGGTAGAAGCCTTCGCCTTCCTTCACCTTATATATCTGGGTATCGTCTACTACCACTACTCCCTTGCCCTTCAAGATGTAATATACCTCATCTCCCTTATGAGGAGCTGAAGGATCGAGATTATCGAATGGTGATACATAAAATATACCGAAGTGGATCTTATCAGTGCTTGCGAAAATCTCGATTAATCCTTTCTTTTCCTCTCCGTGAATAAGAGGGAGCTTATCCTTCTCCGAGATCACCATACAACGCTTATCCTCCGGCTTGAATGGATATTTCCCTTGCCAAAGGAGTCTTTCTCTCCACTCATCACCTTTCTTCTCCTCGCTCATCCGAAATGACCTCCTTTTCCGCTTTACTCCAAAAATCCTAATATCTCTTTCCTACAGTAGCTTTCCTGGTTTTCCTGATATTCTCCGCCGATTGTTCGTATCTCTTCAAAGCCACGCCAACGTATAAAGCATCGATAATAGTTAGTTGGGCGATTCGAGAGGCAGTGGCATCGCTCTTGAAAGCTGTCTCTCTAGAAGCAGTGAAGAGCTTAATATCAGCGATGTTTACTATCGGCGATCGGGCGTGATTGGTTATGCAGATAGTAGTTGCTCCGGCTTCCTTGGCTATCTGAAGAGCTTCCACCGTATCTCTAATGCTTCCCGTATGGGAGATTCCAATGACGACATCCTCTTTACCGAGCAAAGAAGCTGACATAACTTGAAGGTTACAATCCACTAAGGCTATGCAGGGTATCCCAATCTTTAAGAATTTATGATAAGCATCCTGAGCTACACATCCAGACCCTCCCATCCCATAAAAATCTACTCTTCTAGCTTTGGCTATTGCTTCTACTGCTCTCTCCAATTCAGAGTTTTCGAGTACCTCTAAAGTATCATGTAGCGCTCCAGCATTCGCTATAAATATCTTCCTTTTAATAGTATCTATATCATCTTCCTCATTTATCTCTTCATGGATACTCTGGATGGGATTTATCAAATCTTGCTCTAATAGGATCTTCAACTCCTGGTAACCCTTATAGCCTATTCTTTGACAAAATCTCACTATACTTGACTCGCTGGTACTAGTTCTATCTGCTAACTCAGTAACCGAAAGATGGATAACCTCCTCAGGATGCTTCAGAATATAATCACCTATTTTCTTCTCGGTAGCTCTTAATCCTTCGTAGTTACCCTTGATTCTTATAAAGCACCCGGGTATCTCTTTAACATTTATATTATCCTTAGACATTTGCTACCTCTAATCAATAAATTTTTAGTGTATCTCGAAAATGTTCGGAACAATTTCCTAAATTGAATCTGAACTATAGCTAATTATATCATACTTTTGAAAAAATTTCAATATATAAAAATAATTTTTGGAAGAAATTTTTTCATAAATTAATCAAGGGTAAGTGAGGAAAGCATTTTCTAAGTAAAGCTTTCTCCTGATACTCTATCGCTCTCTTATATTCCCCTAAATAATAGTAGGCATTCCCCAAACTACCTAGATCACTTCCTTCTCCACTTCTATCCCCAGTCTATTACTCTTAGGATCATATCGGATATAACATTGATAACTTCTCTTCCCATCTAATTAAGTATGGATTGGAGTGCTGTTAATAGCTATATCTCCAATCTCTATTTCTATTGTCTCTCCACTATGCTCTTGACAACCGAGCTACATTAGATATAATATAGATATCTCATATTTTTATCCTTATCTTAAGGTAGCATTAGAGATTGAAAGTATCAGCTCCTCCCTCCGCTTCCGATCCCTAAATTATTATATCCTCTCTAAACTCTCTTTATTATATTCAAAAAGTTTTTGAGATTTTAACAATTTATGATATAATACAAATGGAGTGATTGTAATCCTAATAGTAAAAGAGGATGAAATATGGAGAGCAATAGTAAATTAAAACAGACCAATACTAAAATTATCGAGTTAGAGAAGAAAAGAGCGTTCATAGATAGACTAAGAAAGCTACAAAAGGAACATAATTTATCTGATGATTTTGTAGAAGATTTCTCTGAGATCGAGGAAGCTTTTGACTTAACAGATGAGGAGATTTTAGGACTTAATGAAATATTTGGCCAATTTGAGCTAGCTTCTGGGTTAACATTGGAAGAGTTGTGCTTTGGAGAAGAATCACAGGATTTGTATGAATGACTAATGTCTATCACTTCAGGCAAATTCGCGATATCTCAAAAGATGTTTTCTTAGATACTAATTTCGTGATTAGTTTTGCGGTAAAGCCGCCTAAATCGCAAAAAGATGAATATACAATGCATCTCAACGCAAAGAGATTAATGACGAAATTGGTTAGCAGAAAGGTTAATATTTATATTTCGCTACTTATCCTTAGTGAAATGTGGTTTGTTTTAACCAGAAATTTATATGAATTAGTCCAAGGAAAGGGTACTTGGAGATACGTAGAAGATAAGGGAACTATATTTGAGCAATTTTCATCTGATCTTGTGATTTATACCAGGAAGCTATTTAATATCCCAAGATTAAAGCTTATTCCCATTAAAGATCATAAAAGGATTGCTGAAAATGCCCTTGACAATATTAAAAATTACTCTTTGTATCCTAATGACGCTCTTCATATAAGCACGACACAATCAGAAAATATTTCTTGTATTGTAACTAATGATAGACATTTTAGACAAATTCACGTTCCTAATTTAATGATAATAACTTTCTAAATTTGTCAACATTTATTAGAAATTTACATAATATAGCTGAATTGCCATTCGATGCTTTTCTGGAAATAGTAGTTGCAAATCATACGGGGTTATAGCCAAGCAGATCGTTCGGCGCAGACCCAACTCAACAAGGAGGGATGCTGCACCTCCTCTCTGAAGGAGATTATTTCTAAGATACTAACTTTATTCAAGTATGTTCCTCAATCTCCTTATCCTTGAAGAACTCCTCCAGAGCTATATTTACTACCTCGGACACCCCCAACCTCTCCCAATAAGCATACCCCCTAACTTTCTCTATAATTTCTACCTTCAAATGATAGGTCTGCCTCTTTGTCTTTGGCTTACTATGTAAACCGAGTTTGTTTTGTTTTCTAAGTATACTAGGTTTACCCTCCTCTTTGGTATCCTTAATCCATTCTAAAGGATCTTGTCCTAAGGCTTGCCTAGTGTCACTCATAAGATATTACCTCCTTCGCCAAGGCTAGATAATCCTTAGCACCATGTGATCTGGGAGCATAAGTAATAATCGGCTTGCCAAAGCTAGGTGCTTCAGCAAGCCGTATATTTACCCTTATCTTTGTCTTAAACACTTTATCCCCAAAGTATTCTACTATCTTATCTAACACCTGCTGACTCAAGTTCGTTCTAACATCAAACATCACCGGGATTATAACTGTTACCTCTAAGTCTCGATTGAGCCTTTTCTTCACCGCTTCTATAGTCTGCAACAGTTTGCCTATCCCCTCCAAAGCGAAGAATTCCGTCTGGACAGGTATAAATACCTCAGTCGCAGAAGTCAAAGCATTTAAGGTAAGTAATCCCAGAGCCGGGGGACAATCTATAAAGATATAATCGTATTCGCCTTCTAATCTCTCTAGTCTCTCCCTTAAGATCGTCTCTCTGCCTACTGTGCTGGCTAGTTCTATCTCAGCACCTGACAAAGCGATGCTGGAAGGAGCTATGGTGAGACCATCTAGCTCATAGTTTATAAGGATGTCATTTATGGCTATATCTTCTATTAAAACGTGATAGAGGGAATAATTAAGACTATTAGTGTCTATGCCCAGATGAATCGTGAGATTAGCTTGAGGATCAATATCTATCAGCAGGACCTTCTTGCCTAAGGTAGCAAGGCATGCTCCTAGATTTACTGCTGTAGTACTTTTTCCGACCCCGCCCTTTTGATTTGTTATCGCGATAGTTCTCATAGGTTTGCTGTGTTTACATTGTAATATAAGTTTACCAAGTTTTCCTTATTATATCATAATTAAGGGAATAATACAAGGGACAATTTTTCAACGATGGCAAACCCTATATTATGGTGATCAAAGCAGATATCGCTAATTCGTTCCCGAAATCCCTTGACAGCAATTCGTTGACTGCGCCTCCTCAAAATGGCTATACTTAGCTGTGCTTATATTCCCTTTCTCATCCTCGTATTGAAAGGTCTTAGTGAAAAACTCTCCTGTTAAGGTAACTACCTTACCATTCTCTAGCTTAACCTTCGCTCCTTTACCTAACTTCCTTATCCTCAACTCCTTCTCCAGATGAGGAGCTTCCTCTAATATCTCCTTTTCACTTCTGGGAATATACTCTCCATTCTCTCCTCTTTCAAAGTAAGGATTATATCTATTCATCTGAAGAGCTAAAGCTAGTCGCTGTTCAGGAATGGCTTCCTCGAAGGCGAGTTTGATTAGCTCCTCAAAGGTATAGCTCTTACCCTTGACTCTAAACCAGATGTCAACGGGATTTGCCTGATATAAGATACGAGTCGTCTTCTGAAGGAGTTCGTTATGGAGATAAACTTTTAATTCGCCAATATCTATTGGCTCTTCCAAGGGAACTTTTATCCCGGTATTCTCTTGCACTACCTCCTTAAACCAGGTATCCCGTTTCTTCTTTTGAACTATCGCCTTGAATACTCCTTCTTCATCAGGGGACTCTATACAGATTCCCACTCTTAATGCGTTGTTCTCATCCTTAATGACTATCACATCTCCCTTTTCTACTGGGATGGAGAGAGAAGCTTTCCTAAGTCTAGCATACTCATCCACTTTGCTCTTGGATCTAGGAGTATAAATTACCTGCTTACCCATTCGGCCTCTATCAAAATAGATTATATCTGCTCTCAACAACTCAGTTAACTGCTTCCTTTGAGCCTTTGAGAAGCCTTCCCCGAACCAAGATCGAGCAAGCTCAGGCTCGGTATATCCTCTCCTCTCTCTGAGATTAAGTAGCTTCTCCCACAACTTGGGAATATCCTCTTGAATGATAATCTCCTTTGATATTTTTACCTCACTTATAGTACTTTTAGGATAAGAAGAGGGACTTGGAGCTACTGATATCGCTCCAACTTCACTTTCCTTATCCCCCTCATCTGGAGCTAGAGTCAAGGGATCGAGGCTCTCACCATTACTCGGCCTCCAGACATTAAAGTCCTTCAATTGAGAAGCAAGACTATCTATCGCTGTCTCATCTCCATGCATTAACACTACTGAATGGGGGTTCAACTGCTTTATCATATTCGCTATTTGATTCCTATCTGCGTGAGCAGAGAGGTTATACTTCGTTACTTCGCAATTTATCGTCGTCGGGGTATCCTCCAAAATCATAGTCTCTCCTCTCTCCAACTCCAGCAATTTCCTTCCCGGAGATTCCTCATCCTGATATCCAGTCATCAAAATAGCGTTTCTTTTACCTTGGGCTACTTTCCTAGCATAGAAGGGAGAAGGACCTCCCGATAGCATCCCAGAGCTAGAGATAATACAGCAAGGGTCTCCATCTACAATGTTCTCCCTAGAGGTTGCAGAGACCTTTATTATCTGTTGTCTCAGATTATCAAAAAATATGGGCTGTTGAGCGTTTCTCTTATAGTTCTGCAGATGGGGACTTAGATCATGCACTAGATTCTCATAGATATCACAAGCATTTCTTACCATTCCGTCAACATATATGGAGAATAGAGGTATAGTATTTGAAGCTTGCATCGCTTTTAGGATCAAAATTACCTCCTGAGCTCTCCCCACAGCAAAAGCTGGGATCAGAACAGTTCCCCTTTTATTTATTATCTCGGCTACTGCAA
>CAZSTA010000020.1:0-3123 GCA_964609495.1 uncultured bacterium
GGAGGGTGTAATACAAAGTAAATTAGATCTCAGATCCCAGATTTTATATGCTTCCTGAGTTAACTTCGTAGATGAAATTCGTGAGAATCACTAATAAAATGAGTTCGCATATTTTCATAAGCCTCATATTTTTTGAGCGGATCTTGGTAAAACTTCTTGACATCATCTAATATCTGTGATATTCTAATATAGAATTAATAGTTCTTGGTATCTTTATCGGATAAATTTCTAGTAGATCTATTTTCAATGTAAAGATATTATAATCTTGGTGGGGGAGATGGGGAGATGAGTCGGATAGTGAAGGTAAGCACTGTGCAAATGAGGAGGCACAGGAAGGGGGAAAGGGTCACCTTAGAGGGCAATGTAAACGAGGCTTGTGTTAAGCTCAGTATGGCTGGGAGGCAGGGAGTGGATATCGTTCTTCTTCCTGAGATGGCTACTATCTATGGAATGCGAAAGAAGGAGGCCTTAAAAACAGCACAAACTCTCTCGGATTGGATAGCAGGACGCTACATTCAAAAGGCCAGGCAATATGAGATGTATATTATCGGTTGGCTGATCGAGAAGGAGGATGGGAAACTATATAACACCTCCTTTATAATAGATAGATCGGGCGATATTATCGGTAAATATCGTAAGACTCATCTTACTCTTATGGAGATGGAGGATTGGAGGATCACGCCAGGGAATGAATATCCAGTATTCAAAACGGATTTTGGAACCATTGGCATTATGATCTGCTTCGATAATCATTTCCCTGAAGTTCCCAGGATTTTAGCGTTAAAAGGGGCGGAGATAATATTTTACCCTCTAGCTGGAGAGGAGCAGGAGGAATTGATCTGGGAAGTGATGCTCAGGTCGCGGGCTATAGATAACAGGGTTCATATCGTCTCCTCTCAAGTTTACTATGGAGCTAGATCTTGCATCGTTGATAATGAGGGGTATATCATCGCCGATGCTGGGCATAAGCACGGGGTGGTCTCCGCGGAGATCGATCTGGATAGAGAGGGACGCCTCTGCTATACGGTTAAGGATGAAGCTCATCCACTGCATAGGAAATTGCTATATTGGAAGTGTCGGCGTCCTGAGACCTATCAGGAGTTACTGAGGAAGGTTGAGATAGACATATCAGAGGTTCTGGCGGATGATTACGCCAAATTCGAGTGATTACTCCCATTCGCCTTCTAGGGATTTTCACTCAGAGATCGTAATCCCTATCTCGATTAAGTTGACAAGTTTAACGTTTCAACTTTATCCACTCTTTTTTGACCTTCGAGTTGAACGTATTAAGGGTTTTTAATACAACCTCATACCATTTTGGTTTCCCCCTCACCCTATCCCTCTCCCACGAGGGGAGAGGGGATTCTCGCTAGAACTGCTCTTTTTATTTTCCCCTCCCTCGATGGGAGGGGTTAGGGGAGGGTGACTTAACAAGATTCCTTGACAGCCTTATTAATTCAGCAAAAACCAAGATGGGAGGGGTTAGGGGAGGGTGATTTTAAACAATTCTCTCTGAAACTTCTTCGAATCTATTTAAATTGAAAGGAGATAAACACCTATGCGGAAAGTTAAAGTAGGGTTCGTTGGATGCGGATTTATGGGACAATTAGCCCATCTCAGTAATTATCACGAGTTCGATAACTGTGAGGTAGTAGCGGTTGCCGATCTCAGATATGAGCTAGCCAAAAAGGTAGCGGATAAGTATCATATCCCCAAGGTATATAAGGATCATAAGGAACTAGCGGCTGATGATGAGATAGAGGCAGTAGTAGCTATACTATATTTTACTGCTAATGGCCCGGTAGCTAAGGATCTTCTAAATGCGGGTAAGCATGTCTTCTTGGAGAAACCTATGGCTTGTTCTCTAAAAGAGGCGGAGGAGATGGTCGAGACAGCGGAGAGGAACAGCGTCAAGCTTATGATCGGCTTTATGAAGAGATATGATAAAGGAGTGGAGAAAGGTAAAGCAGTTCTCGACAAGTGGAGAGGGACCGAGGAACAGGGACCGATGACCTTCGTCCGCTCGCACTGTTTCGGGGGAGATTGGCTTTGCAATGTAGGAAGCCCTATTAAGACGGATGAACCTTATCCCACTATCAAACTTGAGGATAGGCATCCTGGGTGGATGTCGGAGAAGATGGCTAAGGAGTTTGACGATTTCAACAATATCTTCTCTCACAATATCAACCTCCTCCGATTTTTATTAGGGGATGACTTGGAAATCGAGTTCGCTAAGTTCACTGATATCAGCAAGGCGATGGTTTTCCGCTTCGGAGAGGCGATGGGGACGATGGAGGGTGGCTATCTCTCCGCTAGATGGTGGGATGAGGAGACTAAGATATATTTCCGCGATGGTTGGATTAATATCTTAACTCCACCTCCGATGCACAAAAACACTCCTGCTCGGGTGGAGATCTATAGAGCTGGTGATAAGCAAGAGATCAGCTACCCTCTCGCTGAATGGAGTTGGGGATTTAGACTGGAGGGGGTCCATTTCCTAGATTGTATAATAAATGATAAAGAACCTCTGAGTTCAGGTAAAGACTCTCTTAGAGATATGGCGATCTCCGAGGCTATATTCCGAAAGAGATTGGAGGTCGATTAGGAATAACGAAGCATTGGTTAGATCCCCGATCACTTCTGCTATCAACCGAAAGGAGAAAAGGGTGCTAAATTTATCGGCTAAAGAGAGATTAATCCTAGCTTTAGATGTGGATAAGGCGGATACCTCGCTAGATTGGGTAGATAGATTGAAAGATTATGTAGGTATTTTCAAAGTGGGTATGCAACTCTTCAGTGCAGTTGGACCTAGGATTATATCGGATATAAAGGATATGGGAGTTCGTGTCTTTTATGATTCCAAGTTTCATGATATTCCCGTTACGGTAGCTTCTGCCAGCGTTGAGGTCACTAAACTAGGAGTTTATATGTTCAATGTGCATGCCCTAGGAGGCGAGCAGATGTTGAGAATGGCCGTTGAGGCTAGAGATAGGGTTGCCCAAGAGATGGGGATAGATAAGCCTATTCTGTTAGGGGTAACTGTTCTTACCAGTATGAATCAGAGAGCTTTAGAGGATGTGGGAGTGGGTATAAGCTTGGACAAGCAAGTTCTTCGTCTAGCAC
>CAZSTA010000020.1:3133-31263 GCA_964609495.1 uncultured bacterium
ATGGGGTAATAACCTCTCCTCGTGAAACCCAGCTAGTTCGAGAGACCTTCGGGGAGAATTTCATTATAGTTACACCTGGGGTAAGACCGATTGGAGTTTCTCATAATGATCAGAGGCGAACAATGACACCGGGAGAGGCTATAAAGGCAGGATCAGATTTTCTGGTGATAGGTCGCCCTATACTTAAAGCAGAAGATCCTATTAAGGCGATTGGGGATATACTGAGGGAGATCGAGGAGGCTTTAAATTGACCGAAAAAGAGGTAATTGAAATATTTAAGAAGACTGAAACTATAAAGAAAGGACACTTCCGTCTCGCCTCGGGATTGCATAGTGGAATTTATTTGCAGAAATGTCAAATCCTGCAATATCCAGAATGGACGGAGAAATTAGGCGCCGAACTTGCCTCGAGATTTAAAGATGATAGGGTGGAGCTGGTAATTGGCCCAGCTGTGGGTGGGATTATTCTAACTTATGAGACAGCTAGAGCTTTAGGAGCGCGTAATATCTTTGCTGAGAAGATAGAGGGTAAGAGAGGGCTCCGCTGGGGATTCGATATAAAGCCAGGGGAGAGAACGCTGGTAGTGGATGACATAGCGACTACTGGAACGTCAGTTAAGGATGTTATCGAGTTGGTGAAGGATAAAGGAGGATATCTAGTAGGGGTGGGATTGCTAGCGGATCGTAGTGGAGGTAAGTTAGATTTTGGGGTCAGAGTTGAGGCTTTAGCTACTTTGGATATCAAAACCTATTCTCCGAATGATTGTCCTCTTTGTAAGAGAGGTATCCCTCTATTAGAGACTTGAAGGGCGAGAATTTAGGAAGAAGTGAGATCAATTCCAGTGAGGTTTTTACTATGACGCCTCGATATATCCTAGCTCATGATATAGGCACAACAGGTGATAAGGCAGCCCTGTATAACTCGTCTGGCGATATGATAGCAAGTTCCTTCTCCGCCTACGAGACCTACTATCCCCATATCAACTGGGCGGAGCAGGATCCAAATGATTGGTGGGAAGCGTTTTGTAATTCTACGAAGCGGCTTATTAAGGAAGCAAAGATATTCCCCGGTGATATAGAATGTATCTCCTTTAGTGGACAGATGATGGGTTGCCTTCCAATAGACAAGGATGGAGTTCCCTTGAGACGCTCAATAATTTGGGCAGATCAGCGAAGTATCAAGCAAGCTGAGTTAATCGGAAAGCTGATCAGCGAGGAGCGAGTCTATCGTATAACAGGACATCGGATTAGTCCCACCTACTCCGCCGCTAAGATCTTGTGGATAAAGGAGAATCATCCTGATATCTTCTCTAAAACCTACAAGTTTCTTCATGCCAAAGATTATATAGTGCATCATCTCACGGGGGAATTTCTGACCGATTATTCGGATGCCTCCAGCATGAATCTCTTTGACATCACCAAATTGGAATGGTCGGAGGAGATCCTAGAGGCGCTGGGTATCCCTCTCGAAAAACTTCCTGAATTGCATTCTTCAATTGACATTGTGGGAGAGGTGACTGAGAAAGCCGCGTTAGAGAGCGGTTTGGAGAAGGGAACGCTGGTGGTTATGGGAGGAGGAGATGGCCCATGCGCCGCAGTGGGAGCAGGGGTAGTGAGAGAAGGAAGTGCCTACTGTTATATCGGCTCTTCCTCATGGATAGCTTTAGCTACCCCCAAGCCGATCTATGATCCAGATAGGAGAACTTTTAACTTCTATCACCTTCATCCTCGCTTGGTAACGCCCACTGGAACTATGCAGAGTGCTGGGGGATCGTATCAATGGCTCAAACGCAATATTTGTTTGAGTGAGACTAAAGCCGCTGAGGAAGCAGGAGTCGATCCCTACGAGATTATGAACCTGAAGGCGGAGATGGTCGAGGCTGGTTCTGACAATCTCCTTTTTCTGCCCTATCTGATGGGGGAGAGGAGTCCCCATTGGAATCCCTATGCTAGAGGAGTATTTTTGGGATTAACCCAGACTCACAGACGAGAACATATTATTAGATCTGTCCTGGAGGGTGTGACCTTCAATCTACGCATTATCTTAGAGGCATTTCAGCGTCAAGGAGCAGATATAAAATCGATCAAAGTTATAGGAGGCGGAGCTAAGGGAAGATTGTGGCGGCAGATAATGGCTGATATATTCGATAAGCCGATCGCCAGGCCTGCCTTATTAGAAGAGGCTACCTCCCTGGGAGCGGCAATAGCTGGCGGAATAGGAGTGGGGATCTTCGAGGACTTCTCCATAGCCGAACAATTAGTGAAAATAATAGAGGTCCAAGTCCCTAATCCAGCGGTGCGGGATAGGTATGATGAATTATACAGGATATTTGTCGAGGCTTATGAGGTATTAGTCCCCATCTATGACAAATTAGCCAAATTTGAGCGATGATAATTGTTTCTAGATTATCTTAGCGAAACTCGAGAGGTTCAAGAACGCCAAGAAAATGAGGATAATGAGGAGGATAATAAGTGTCACTATTTTCTTTAAAGGTCTCCTTCTCTTTCTCTCTTTAACTTTAAGCTGAGATACTGGTACTAAAGGTATCACCCCTAGAACGGGAGCCTCTAAATACTTATTCACATCCTCTACCGATTTGATGGTGTTATCCAGATATTCGAAGAAGAAAGCTAATCCGATACCCATCACCAATCCTACTAGCGCTCCAAAGAGAGCCTTCAGATTCCGCCGAGGGGGATTTATAGGCTCCTCTGGCTCGATAGCTGGATCGATCACCCGAATGTTTCCTACCTCCATAGCCTCGGCGATATGCATATCCTCCAGCCTCTCCAAAAGAAGCATATAGGTCTTTTCAACCGTGCTAAGCTCTCGGTTTAGGCGAGTAATTTGAAGCTCTTCAGTAGGGAGATCGTTGACCTTCGATTCATATTGGCTGACTATAGCCTCTAGGGCCTTCTCCTTGGCTTGTAAGGCCATTACTTCTGTATCTATATCGATCAGTTGGAGAAATAGATCTTGGTGTATAGGATTCAGAGTAGAGGATACGGTCTTAGACCCTTGAGTCAATTCCTTTTGAATCTGTTTCTTAATAGCATCTATCTCGGCTCTCACCCTTGTGACATCAGGATGCTTCTCGGTCACCTTATTAAGCAGGCTAGCCAATTGGATCTCCGAGGTCGTAAGCTTGCTGCGAAGCTGTTGAATCATCGGGCTCTCAGCTCCTGAGCTAGCGAGCAATTTGCTCTGTTTGCTAAGCTCGGCACTTATCTTATCTCGCTTTATATTCAATTGCTCCAGCGACATTTTAGTCGTGGCCAAATCCGCCTCGAACTGAGATAGCTTATTGATCATCATCGACGTCTTTGTCTCCATCGAGACCATCTCGTTAGCTTGTTTGAATTGCAATAGGTTAGCCTCAGCCTGATGGAGAGCTTTTTCAGTGTCGCTAAGTTGCTTCTCTAGAAAAATACGAGCACTTTTTACATCCACTTGCCGAGCCTCTCTATTCTCATCTATAATGATCTGGGCGATCGTATCCGTAATGAGCTTCGCCTCTCTCGGATCTAAGGATTTAGCGGAGATGCGAAGAATGCCGGTATCGGTATTACCAGATCTCACTGGCACTATATCGATGTTTTCCGTTATTTCATCAATATGACTCTCATCTAATCCCAGCCGCTTCACAACCTCCCCTATAACCGTGCGCGTCTTTATAATTTCGATCAATTCCGCGGTATTCACTTGTTTATTGAGATTAATGCCTGGGATTATAGATCGATCTAAGGAGGATTGGACTCCCTCAGAGGATATGAGGATGGTAGTTGTAGCTTTATAAATAGGTTGCCAAGGGGAATAGATGGCGAATAGATATGCTGATAAAGAGACTATCACAAAAGCTTGGATGACGATCCATTTTCTCCTCAGAAGCACCCTAATATACTCCTGTAGTTCCATCTTTTCCTCCTTTCAATATAGAGTAGAAATATGCTCAATCTCTATCCTAGAATGTTTCTTTTAAAGTATCTCTGAATTCCAAAGTCAGATTTAAGCCATTCACAACCGTGGTAACCCATTTCAGAACGCTATTCCAATCCGTTCGGGAGGTCTTTGGGACGAAGACTACATCGCCAGGTAGTAGAAGGACATCTTGAGTTACATCTCCTTTATTTATCAGTCTGCGCACATCAGCAGGTAGCATCTGAGGTTCTCCTGTAACTCCTCTTATGATCCTAACTCTGCTTAGAACAGCTTTATCAGTAACCCCGCCAGCTAAGCTTATGGCTTGCAGAACAGTGGTATAATCTTCATATCTGAATACTCCAGGGTTCTTGACCTCTCCTAGGACGTAGAGCCGATTCTCAGTCTTCTCTGGGATGAAGATCGTATCCCCTAACTTAAGAGATATATCTTGGCTCTGATCTCCCTCTAATAGAAGCCTCCTCAGGTTTACCTGACGCGATCCCTCCTCCTCTCGACCGATGACAGTCGCAGATAGAGAGGCGTTAGCCGCTGGCCCTCCAGCCTTAGTGATAATCTTGAGCAGACTTTCTCCGGGCTTCATCTCATAAGCTCCGGGTCTATTCACCTGTCCTAGGACTAAGATCTGATTCTCCCCAATATCGGGGATAAAGATGCTATCACCTGATTGCAACAAGAGGTTATAGCTAGCGTCACCTTTGTTAAACAGTCGATCCAAGTCGATATCAACTAATCTGCCAGCTCTGGTAAGAGTAGCAGAGGATAGATCAGCTCTCTCCGTTGGGCCTCCTGCCTCAACGAGCATATCCAATAGGGAAGCTCTTTCTTTCAGTTTATATGAGCCGGGCTTGGCTACCTGTCCTAAGATAGTAACCTCGCCCTCGGCTTTCTTGGGGATAAATATGAGGTCATTCGGTTTAAGAGGAAGATTCTGACTCAGATCTCCTTTCTCTAGGAGGCCTCGGACATCCCTCTCCAGCACCTGATTTTCCCGAGCGATAGTAGTCTTTGTCAGAAGGGCTTGCTCTGTTGGCCCTCCTGCTTTGGTGATTATATCCACCAATGTCTCATTGGCCTCGAGCGGATACGAGCCTGGTTGCCCGATCTGCCCTAGAATCAATACCTGCTCACCGCCCTTCTTCCTTATGATTATGGTATCCTTACTGCGTAGAGTAACATCGAACTTTGTATCTCCTTCCAAGAGCAACTTGCTTAGATCTACGGTTATCCTCTCCTCGTCCCTAGTAACGATGGCACTTGTGTTATAAGCATCTTCACTCACGCCACCTGCCCGAGCGATGACATCTAGTAGAGTAGTAGTTCCCTCTATGATATTATATGAGCCCGGCCTAGGCACCTGACCGAAGAGGAAGACGTTAGCCTCGGTCGCGACCTCTGGAACAAAGATGGTATCTCCATTCTCAAGAGGTATATTCTGACTAGTATCTCCTTGTTTAAATAACCTCTCGAGGTCAACGGACAGCGTTCTGATGCCCCTTTGGATTGTCGCTTTTGCTTGAGCCTCCTTCTTCACGCCCCCAGCTTTGGTGATGAGATCGAGCAATGTATCCCCGGGGCTTAGTTGATAGATACCTGGCTTCTCAACCTCTCCAAATAGGGTAACCTTTTCTTCTGAGACTGTAACCCTGGGGATGAGGAGCAGGTCTCCACTCTCAAGTGGAACATCATAGCTTGTATCTCCCTTCTCCAAGAGGGATACCAGATCGATATCTATCCTCTCCTCTCCTCTAGTCAGAAGAGATTCGGCAAGATCAGCATCAGAGGAAGGACCTCCCGCCCTGAGTATCAACTTGAGCAAGGTATCTCCCTTCTCTATCTTATATATCCCTGGTCCAGCAACTTGACCAAGGATCGAAACCTCTCCTGCTCCCATAAGTTCTGGAACGATTACCAGATCTCTATCCTCTAACGCGATGTTCTTGCTCATATCACCTCTCTCAAATAAGGAGATCAAGTCTAAGGATATCCTTTCCTCTCCTCTTATCAAAGAAGCTTTCTCTAGGTCTGCCTTCTCCGTCATTCCTCCTGCTTGAACTATTACTTCAAGTAGGGTATCTTTCCGCCTGATCTCATAAGCTCCTGGTCTGGCTACTTGACCTAAGATTGATACTTTCCCGATTTGTGGTTCTAACTCTATAAGTCGAGGAAGCAGGATTAGATCTCCATTATTCAAGCTTAAATTTTTACTTCTATCGCCCTTTTCCAGCAGGGAAGCCAGATCTAAGGCGATCTGACTGTCTCCTCTGGAGAGAAGAGCATCAGTGAGATCAGCATCCCTGGCGGGGCCTCCTGCTCTAACGATCACCTCGAGCAAGGTGTCTCCCTCTCTAATCTCATAAGCCCCCGGATTATTGATCGCTCCTAATAGCGAAACCTCTCCTATCACCGGAGCAGCCTCGGCTATCTCAGGAATTATTATCAGATCGTTCCTCTGAAGTGGAATATCCGCGCTCATATCACCTTTGAGAAGGGAGGCTAAATTAATAATTCTTCTTTCCTCGCCTCTCACCAAAGAAGCCTGAGATAAATCAGCTTCATCAGTTGTTCCTCCTGCTTCGACTACCACCTTGAGTAAGGTGTCATCCTCTCTTATCTTGTATAGTCCAGGTTTAGCTACCTCTCCCAAGAGAGCTACCTCTCCTATCTCCTCTCTTAGCTCTGGTATCTTGGGAATGACGATTAAATCCCCTCTCTGTAAAGGTAAGTCCTTACTCGTATCTCCTTCCTTGAGGAGAGCTTGAAGCTCTAAAGCTTGCTTCTCTTCCCCTCTCACCAAGGAAGCCTGAGATAGATCAGCTTCATCAGTTGTTCCTCCGGCTTCGACTATCACCTTGAGTAAGGTATCATCCTCCCTTATCTTGTATAGTCCAGGTCTAGCTACCTCTCCTAAGAGAGCTACTTCTCCTATCTCTGGGGTGACCTCAGCTAATTGAGGAATCAATATCAAGTCACCATCATATAATCTCAGATCTCTATTCCTATCACCTTTCCTTAGAAGTGGAGCTAGGCTTAATGGGATCTGACGATCATCTCGAGATAAAAGGGAATTGGTAAGATCAGCCTGAGGAGAAGGACCTCCCGCTTGTACTATCACCCCTAAGAGAGTGTCCCCCTCTCGTATCTTATATGCTCCTGGTTTGTTCACCTCTCCTAAGATCATAACTTCCCCTGTCTCTGGGGTAAGTTCCAACCTTCTGGGAACTATTATGAGATCATCCTTCTGCAAGAGGATGTTTTTGCTCAAATCCCCTTGTTCCAGAAGAGCAGAAAGATCGATCTTTCTCTTCCCTGTTTTCCTGATCAAGGAGGCATCGGTCAAATCCGCATCTTTTGTAGGGCCACCTGCTTGCGTTACGATATCGAGTAGAGTATCTCCTTCCGCGATCTTATATGCGGCTGGAGATGCAATCTGACCAAGAACTAATACTTCCCCTAGCTCCAATTCAGAAAGTCCAGGGATAACTATCAGATCTCCCCCCTGTAATAATAGATCCTTGCTAGTATCCCCTTCTTCAAGTAAAGCTCTGAGATTCAAAGTTATCTTATCCCCTCTCCGCACCAGAGAGGCTTGAGATAGATCGGCTTGGTCAGTAACTCCTCCTGCTTGGACTACCACTTTGAGAAGGGTATCGTCTTCTCTTATTTTATATAATCCGGGTTTTGCTACCTGTCCGAGAAGGGATACCTCTCCTACCTCCGGAGCTAGCTCCCTCATCTCAGGAACTATTATCAGATCGCCGCTCTGCAAGGGGAGATCCATCGTCATATCACCTTTTCTCAGAAGGGAATTTAGATCTAGAGAGACCCTATCTTTCCCTCTGACTAAAAACGAGTTAGCTAAATCGGCCTTATCCGTCACCCCACCTGCTTCTATTATCGCTCCAAGTAGAGTGTCCTCCTTCTCAAATTCATATCGTCCGGGTTTAGCAATTTGTCCTAGGAGCGATATCGTTTCAGCTTTAACAAGCTCCGGAATGATTAGGAGATCTCCCTCTTTAAGCTCTATATCTTTGCTCATATCACCGGAGCGAAATAGCGAGGCTAGATCTAATTTCATACTTGTTCTGCCCCTTACCAAGGAGCAATTAGCCAGATCTGCCTTGGCCGTAGGACCTCCTGCCCCTAAAATGATGCTTAATAGACTTTCCCCCGGATATAGAGGATACATCCCTGGCCTATCCACTTGCCCTAGGATAATTACATTCCTTTCCATCTCGGTGAGTTCAGGGACGAGAAGCACATCGCCCGCTTGAACCTCGATATTCTGCTTCAAGTTTCCCTTCATCAATAATTCATCTAGGTCTATAGATACGACTTTACCCTCTCTCATAAGGGAGGCATCTCCCTTATTTGCTTTATCAGTTAGCCCCCCAGCTTTCGATATTAAGTCAATCAGGGTATATCCCCCTTTGATAATATAAGAACCTGGAGAGCTGACTTGTCCTAGAACCGAGGCTCTCTTCTCTTGTTCCTCTGGTATAAAGAGCATATCACCCGGCTGGAGGTCAAGGTTTAAGCTCTTATCTCCCAGAAGAAGCAATCTCTCTAAGTTTACAGGGATTATGTCGTTCCCTCGAGTGAGCGTTGCTCTTGATAAAGAGGCTGTTGAGGTGACTCCTCCTGCCTGTCCTATCAAATCCAAAACCTTATCTCCCTGTCGGAATATATATTCCCCTGGTTCCTGTATCTGGCCTAGGATGATGATAGTAGTCTCTGCCTTTTCAGGGATATAGACTATATCCCCAGCCTCCAGGGTATAGTTCTGCCTCATCTCCTTGCCCTTGAGGAGCTTCTCTAGATCCACAGGTATCGTTATCTTCTCTCTAATTATATAGGCACTTTTAAGATCAGCTTTCTCATCAACACCCCCCGCGAGAACCAACCCCTCCAAGACGGTTATCCTCTCTTGAGAGAGGTAGAGACCAGGATTCTTTATCTGTCCTAATATCAGGAAACGATCCTCCTTGAATCTAGTGACGATGACGGTGACCTGGGGATTCTGCACATAGGGGGATATATTTTGAGCGATCTTCCTGGCCAATTGCTGAGGGGTTAGATCTGTTACCAATATCTCTCCCGCTAAGGGGAAAGAGATCCTACCATCTGGTCTGACGATCACTGGGCGCAACATCTCATCCTGTCCCCATACGCTTATCTCTAACTGATCTCCTGGCCCAAGTTTGTATTCGTCGGCTTGAATTGAGATTGCAGTTGCTAATATTATAAAGACTGTAATTATAATCGCTTTTGCTTTCATCACAAAGCCTCCTCCAAGGCGATCTACCTTTAATATTCCATCCGAATTTGTTAGCTGGAAGCTCATTCGTCTGCCCTTAGGAGTGTCTAGGCTAAGATAGAACTTATAAGTTAAGAGTATCTCTCTCCTAAATCTGACTTCCTCCATATAAATATTACCACAATTAAACCCTTTTGTCAAGACTATTAAAAGTGAACGATGCATATAGAATCAGGGATCAAAATGATTTCAGATCGAATTATAATTCCCCCTCACCCTGGCCCTCTCCCACGAGGGGAGAGGGAACACTAAGATAAGATTGATCTCTATATTTCCCCCTCCCTTGACGGGAGGGGTTAGGAGAGGGTGGCTTGAGGGAGTTCAAATCTGCCTAGCACAAAGTTTACATGCTTACCAAGGCTGATGGATCACTTGACCAACATTATTATTATGTGATATAATAGATACGAGTATATTGTCTATTATTTTTGATATAGCTAGTCTATGAAAAGAAAGGAGTAATAATGGATACAAAAATGAGTGTTTACAAAGCACAGATTCCTTTTTCCGAACAGGAACTCTTTGATTATGGGCCGCGTCGCCCCTATGTAGGAAGACAGCTTGACGAGATCGCATTTCCCCTAGGAGGAATCGGGACGGGATCGGTCTCCGTCGGGGGATGGGGACAGCTTCGTGATTGGGAGATATTCAATCGTCCAGCTAAGGGGAACACCCTTAATTTCTGCTTCTTCAGCCTCTGGGCTCAATCTGAAGGTGGACCATCCGTTGCGAAAGTCATTCAGGGACCTAAGGGGGGAGGCTATGTAGGAAGAGGTCATGGCCTTTTTGGTCGTAAAGATGGGGCTGGTCTCCCTCATTTTCGCGAGAATTCCTTTACCGGAGCATATCCCCTCGCTAAGCTCGATTTCAAAGATCCTGAGATGCCACTTGAGGTGGCGATTGAGGCTTTCAATCCCTTCATTCCCTTAAATGATAAGGATTCCAGTATCCCAGTGGCTATTTTTCTAGTGCATCTTACTAATTCCGGTGATAAGCGTGTCCGAGCTACTCTCTTTGCGAATCTAGAAAACCGCGCTGGTTATCCCGACCTCGGTGGGAACTTGAACACCTTTAAAAAGGATGAGAATATTGCTGGACTTTATATGACCTCGGAAAAACATCGTGATACCTCTCCTCGATTCGGAACTATGGCGCTGACAACGACTCATAGCGATCTCACTGTTCTCACGCGTTGGGCTCGGGTAGGCTGGTTCGATAGTCTCATCCGTTTCTGGGATCAGATCGAGGCGGGGGAGTTCAGCGAAACCCCAACTGCAGATCCCTCGCCTGATGTTGGGGATTTCAATCCCTTTATTCCCTTAAATAGTGATGTGGGAACAATAGGCCTTAAGTTGACTCTCGAGCCAGGGCAGTCCGAAGTATTCCCAATTATTATTAGCTGGCATTTCCCGAACTTCGAGAAATACTGGCATAGATATGACCCTGAAGGTTGCTGTGAAAAGCCGAAGTGGAAAAATTACTATGCCACGCTTTTTCAGGATGCCTGGGATGTTGCGAGCTATGTTGCCAATAATCTCGAGCGGCTAGAGAAAGAAACCCGTCTCTTTCAACGCTCTCTCTTCGAAAGCACGCTTCCAAGTTATGTATTAGATGCAGTAAGTTCACAAATTTCGACTCTTAAGACCTCAACTTGTCTTCGTCTGGAGGATGGAACTTTCTACGGATGGGAGGGGTGCAGTCCTGATAGCGGCTGTTGTGAGGGAACGTGCACTCACGTATGGAATTACGCTCAGACTCTACCCTATCTCTTCCCGAAGTTAGAACGCTCGATCCGAAACGCCGACTACAGAAATGACCTCCATAGTGATGGGCATATGACCTTCCGCATGCCTCTACCGCTAGGGACACCTGGAGACGAGAAATTCCATGCTGCCGCTGATGGACAGATGGGCAATATCCTACGAGTCTATCGCGAGTGGTTGATCTCTGGGGATGAGGATTGGTTGAGGGAGATATGGCCAAGCGTTAAATCATCGCTTGAGTTCGCTTGGTTATATTGGGATGCTGATAAGGACGGCGTTATGGAGGGAGTTCAGCACAACACTTATGACGTCGAGTTCTATGGTCCCAATACTATGATGGGCTCGCTTTACCTAGGGGCGCTCCGATCCGCTGAGGAGATAGCCCGCCACTTCGGCGAGGACGATAAAGCTGATGAATATCGAGGAGTCTTCGAAAGTGGTAGGGCGTGGATGGACGAACATCTCTTCAACGGCGAGTGGTATGAGCAATCTATTGACCCTGAAGCTGGCAAAAATGACCCTCGAGTCGAAGCTCTTAGACGCAAGGTGGAAGGCGATGAGGTTGAGATCGTAAAGGAGGGTCCTAAGTATCAATATGGTTCTGGTTGTCTATCCGATCAGATGCTTGGTCAGTGGTATGCACGGATGCTTCTGCTTGGTGATCTCTTCAATCCAGAGAAGGTGAGGAAAACTGCGTCATCCATCTTCAATTACAATTTCCGCGATGGATTCTTCGATTATGCCAATCCCCAGCGAATCTATGCCTTGAACGAAGAGCGAGGGTTGATCCTTTGCTCATGGCCGCGAGGAGGACGTCCGAAGATACCTTTTCCCTACTCTAATGAGGTCTGGACCGGCATCGAATATGCAGTAGCCAGTTTCCTTATTTATGAGGGATTGCTAGAGGAGGGTTTGACGCTTGTAAAGAGTGCCCGCGATCGGCACGATGGCACCAGACGCAATCCCTGGGACGAGTTCGAGTGCGGTCATCACTACGCCAGAGCTATGGCAAGTTATTCAGTGCTTCTTGCCCTATCAGGATTCCACTACTCAGCACCCGAACAGCATCTAAGCTTTGCTCCAGTAGTGAACGCTGAAGACTTCCGTAGCTTCTTTTCGGTTGAGACTAGCTGGGGAGTTTATTCGCAGAAAATCACCGATAGCTTATTTGAAGCTCGGGTTGAGATTAGAGCTGGCGAGATGATATTGAGGAGTCTGGGGATAGCACTCTCAAGAGGGCTAAATCAAAGCAGACAGATCGCAGCCTATCTGGGATTCAGTGCTATCCCTGTCAAGCTTGAAGTCGCCGATGAGCGAGCAACCCTTATCTTCAGCGCTCCAGCGCGGATCGAGCCGGGCATACCTCTTGAGGTTAAGATCGGTCTGAGATGATCGGGTTATAGAATATGATTTGAAGACCCTTAACCTTATGGCTGGGATATGGAATAAGTACAACCCTACGAATTCGCTCGTAGGGTTGTGATTCTGTATGAAGCTTATTTAATCTGATCCTATCTCATTGCTTTGACGGCGAGTTCCGCTGCCGTCGTAAGGGGATAGACAATCGGCGAGGCTGTCAATACTGGATGAGTTCCCATCTGGAACATAGCGACATCATCAGCGGTCATCTTCTGCTGAATACAAGCACTGATAGCATTTATGAGCTCCCCAGCACTATTGGCGCCTGAGACTTGTCCGCCAAGGATCACCCCATTCCTCTTATTAAATATAAGTTTTATCTTTAGTTTCGCCATCCCGGGCATTCCCCCTGGATGACGGTTGGCTGCCTCCGCCTCCCCGATTACGATGTCATAGCCGTTATCTTTGGCAATTTTCTCCGTAAGTCCTGCGGTAGTGAAGGCAGTACCCCCTATCGCAGTGGAAAAGACGCCGACTGCGCCCATATTCTCTCTCTGTATATCGAACGCGTTAGCACCAGCTATCCGAGCTTCTGAAACCGCGATCGAAGCGAGTCTGAGGGCGATCGGCTTACCAGTGAAGAAGGACACCTTCTCGGCACAGTCGCCGCACGCGAAGATATTCTCATCACTAGTCCTCATAGTCCGATCAACCTGAATACTCCTCGTTGGCCCTATCTCAAGGCCGGCTTTCTTGGCAAGCTCCGTGTTCGCGACGGTTCCGGTCGCCATAATCACCGCATCTGCCTTTATCTCCTTGCCACTCGCAAGTTTCACCTTTTCCACCTTTTCGTTCCCCAGGAAAGCCTCAACCCTCTCGGATGTCAGGACCTCAATGCCTCTCTTTCTAATTAAGTCCTCCGCTACAATACAGATATCCTCATCGCAAGCCAATAGCAAGCAGTGTGACAACATCTCCACTATCGTTATATTAATATCCCGATTCTTCTTACACTCATCGGCAAACTCCATACCAATGAAGCCACCGCCCACAATTACGAGATCTGAGGTATCCTCCAGTTTATTGAGGAGCTTCTCAAGATATGGGATATCCTTCTTCGCCACGAAGATATTCTCCTTATCGACGCCAGAGATTGGGGGTATTGACGGCGATGAACCCGTGGCTAGGATGAGCTTCTCATAGCCCACCTTCTCTCCACTCGCAGTATTGAGAAGACGATTCTCGCGATCTATCTCAGTAACTTCATCAATCATAAGCTCGATGTTGTTCTTCTCAAGTGCGGTGTCAGGGATCAGATTCTTATCCGGGCTCCCGAGGGTCCCGAAGATATAAGGTATCCCGCAAGGGACCAATACCTGCTTCTCTCTCCGAATCAGAAGCGCGCTCTTTTCAGGATAGTATCTACGACAAGTTACTGCGGCAGGTATCCCTGCTGCACTGCCACCGATAACAACTACATCTGCCTTCTTCATTCATATGCCTCCTTTATATTTTACATCCTGCCTCCGACAAGCTATACAACCTTTAAAATAGTAATTTCTTGACTTTTGCGAGCGCTTTGAGGGAAATTCTACTATTGATATCCTTTCTTGCATTTCAGTTCATTTGCTCTCTATTATATCATATCTCCATCTTTTTTGCAAGTCGCAAAGTCAAGAAGTTACTTGTTTGAAACTCAGTAGATTCTAAAGGGAAACTAAAAAGGAAGAATAATTGATACTTTGACAAAAAACAACGGACAGAGCTTTCGGTTGACCGCCTAGCACCCTGTCCGTTGATTACCCGCTCTCTTATAGAGAGCTAGATTATTCTAAATTGTAAATGATTTTTCGCTTAATAGCAAGCTCTCTTAAAGAGCAAGAGGATATATCTTATCTCATAGCAAAAAATGAATGGTCATCAATCTAATATCTTCTCTCCATGCTTTCTCTCCTCTATAAACTCCTTACACAACTGGGCGACTTGCTGGAATGCTTTAGCCGCCTCCGTATCGCCAAATCTATGAATGAAGGAGAAACCTTCATCTCCTGAAGAGACAATTTGAAGTTCGATGGGTATTCTTCCCAAAAATGGGACCCCTAATTCTCTGGCTGCGCGCTCTCCTCCCCCGACCTTAAATAGATCTACTCTCTTCCCACAGTGAGGGCAGATAAAACCACTCATATTCTCTAAGATCCCGATTACCGGTATTTCAAGTTGCCTAACGAAGTTGACCGCCCTTCTAGAATCGAGCAGAGAAAGATCTTGAGGAGTCGTTACAATTATAGCTCCATCTAGCTTTTCCAGTAGTTGAGCAACGCTTAGAGGCTCATCTCCTGTCCCCGGGGGAGAATCTATAATTAGATAGTCTAATTCTCCCCACTCTACATCATTAATGAATTGGTCGATAGCTTTCATCTTGAGTGGACCTCGCCAGATAACAGGGGCGTCTTTGCTCAATAAGAAAGCCATAGAAACCACTGAGAGATTTGGTGAAGCTATGACAGGCTGAATCTTATCCTGAACATAGCTCAAATTCTCATTCTCGATTCCTAACATCTTGGGGATACTCGGTCCATGGATATCCACATCTAGGAGCCCCACTGAATATCCACTAGTGGCTAAGGAGGTTGCCAAGTTCACGGCAACCGTCGATTTCCCAACCCCTCCTTTACCGCTTAGAATTAATATCTTACTTTTTACCCTTTCCATAATGTCCTGAACGATTCTAGCCTTCCTTCAATTTTAGTATCGTCCGATTCTCCTTTCTATTCTTCAGAGGTTTGACTAATTCAAGAATTTAGTCTCGAGACTTGCGACTACATTGCTGACATTCTCCAAAGATTATCACCCGTTGCGATTTGAATTTGTATTTCTTGATTTTCTCATCGAGCCCCTCCAGAACCTTATTATCGATATCGATTATCCTACCACAGCTTAAACAGATTAGATGATTATGAGGTGAGCGATTTAATTCGTAATAAACCGGTCTATCATCGAGATTCAACTTCCGGACTAATCCTATATCAGTTAATAGGCGCAGAGTTCGATATACCGTAGATAACCCGATATCTGGATTCTTATCTTTTAGAAGCCCATAGATCTCCTCAGCAGTGAGGTGTCCTTCGGTATTCTCTAATAGTTCAAAGATAGCCTCTCGCTGAGAAGTTAATTTATAATTTCCTACATGTAGTGATCTTTCAAATTCCTCAATTTCTTGATACATTTTTCATCCCTCAATTTCATAGGTATTGTTTAATCCTCCCCCATATATCCTCTATTAGATGACTAACTTCGTTCTGGGAGTATTCGATCACCGTTTTACCGAACATCATAGCCTCGGTGAATATCGGATTGTAGGGGACTTCCCCCACTAAATCGACCTTCTCCCGCTTGCAAAAATCCCTGATCTCCGAAGTCATCTCAAGATTAAGATCACATTTGTTTATACAAACCAGGGGATATACTCCGAAGTGATCTGCTAGAGCTAAGGCTCTTTGAAAATCGCTTATCCCAGATAGAGTGGGTTCGGTGACGATGAGGGCTAAATCAACGCCAGCGAGGGAGGCTATAACCGGACATCCTATTCCAGGAGGACCATCGATTATGATGGTATTTATCCCTTGCTCATAAGCTAGGTCCTCTCCCTTTTGACGAAGGAAGGTAACTAAATAGCCAGACCCCTCGCCCCCGGGATAGAGTTTGGCATGAATCATAGGGCCATAATCGGTTCTCGAGCTATACCAATCCCCCGTCCCTCGAGGGATGAGGGTGAGAGCATCTACCGGGCAGACCTCGACACAAACTCCACATCCCTCACAAGCGATGGGATCGATGATCGGCTTGCGAAGGGAATCGCTTATAGCATCGAATCTACAAGCCTCCTCGCACTTCCCACAACTGATACACCCCTCTCCTAGCTCGGATACCTTACTTCCTACGAATTCTCCCTCCTCCTCTACAATCGGATTAAGGAGAAGATAGAGATTAGCGGCATCGACATCGCAATCGATTATCACCGATTTTCTCTCCAGTACCGCGAAGCAAGCGGTAAGACTTGTCTTACCGGTTCCGCCTTTACCACTGATTATAGTTAGCTGTTTCATTAGGCTATCCTCTCAAACAATTTCAGAAATTCAGTCTTCCACTTCGGATCATATTCCACTAAAGATATCCCCTTAGAGTAAAGCTCAGCTACAGCTCTACTATCTGGAAATTTAAGAAGAATGTCGATTCCCTCCTGCTGACAATAATCATCCACCCTATTATCGCCAATGCCATCCCGATTGATGACTACCCCGAAGGGTATCTCAAGTATCCTCAAGGTTTCCACTGAAAGCTTGAGATCGTTTAAACCAAAGGGAGTAGGCTCCGTCACCAGAAGGCAATAGTCACTACCCCTCACTGCATTGATCATCGGACAGGCTGTGCCTGGAGGAGAGTCTAATATCACGGTCGAGCTGCGATCGGTCAGCTCCTTTATCTTGGATATTAACTCTGGAGCCCTTTCCTCTCCTATCCGCAACTTTCCCCCGATGAAATAGACATCTCCCCCAGCATGCCCCTTCTCGATCACCCCAATCTCCTTAGGCTCTTCGATGATCGCATCCTGAGGGCAAACGATTGTACATCCCCCGCAACTGTGACAAAGCTCTGGAAAGACTATCAACTTATCTTTGACCAAAGCCAAGGCATTGAATTGACAGAACTCAACGCATCTTCCGCAAGCAATGCATTTCGCCTCCAGCACTTTAGGTATAGGAAGATAGACCCTCTGCCAGTTCTTTATCTCTGGTTTCAAAAAGATATGCGCATTTGGAGCTTCCACATCGCAGTCCAGAAATTGACAACTGGGAAGCGATAGAGCAATGTTGACGGCAATGGTGGTTTTGCCAGTGCCACCCTTTCCACTAGCTATTGAGATGATCATTTTTGCTTCTCCTTCGTGGCGAAAAATGGAAATTGGACGTAGTGATTTTCTATTTTCTGTTCTATATCTTCCTGATCATTCTAGCTCCGCACTTAGGACAGGTCTGTTGATAACAAGGAACTCCTACCTGATGAGGCATAGCTGCACCACACGCTGGGCATACACACTCTCCTCCTGGGCCTGCTCCCGGATTGGTGCCGCCCATTCTGCCCATACCGCCGCCACCTGCTCCTATTCCTCGTCCTGTTCCTCCTCCTCCGCCAGAACCTCTTCCGCCTCTTGGCATAATTAACATCTCCTTTCTTTAATGTCTATGCTCTTGACAAGCATCTTTATCAGTTGCTTCCTTCAATATCCCCGAACGATAAGCCTCGAGGGCCTCCTCTACAGTTCCTGAGGCTCCTATAAAGACCTCAATACCAGCTTGCTCAAAAACCTTGACCGCCCTCGGTCCCAGACCGGAACATAGGACTAAATGGGATCCTTCCTGGGAGATCAACTGAGCTGGAGTGAGCGCGCCACCTTGATGTTGTCCGGTATTATCGATCACACGCACCGCATTACTATCGGTATCGACAAAGGTGAAGGTTTCCGCTCGACCGAAGTGGGGGGATACCCATCCTTCTAAACCTTTTCGATCCATAGTTGGAATGCATATTAGCATTTTATAACTCCTTTCCAATTCGAGATATTAAATCCCGATCTCAAATTAGCAATCTTTTAAGCAATCTAGCGGATATGATTATAAATATAACTCCTATGAGAAATAGGGCTAACAAACATAATTTTATATCGGCGATATGGGATATATCCAACATCGCCTGACGCATAGAATCCACCCCATAAGTTAAAGGGGAAAGATAGGCTGGAATCTTCAGGACAGTGGGCATTAGAGCGATGGGAAAGAAGATCCCTGAGAGAAAGAGCATCGGGAATCTAGCTAGAGCGGAGAAGATCATAGAGTTGGCCGATTCTCTTGAAACCGTAGCGAGAAAAGCTCCGAAAGCGGCAAAAGTAAAAGCGGAGATGATTATAGATATGATAAAGAGCAAAGGATAAGCGATAGAGATGTCGAAGAAGAGTGATAGGGAAAGGGATATTATCAGCGAGACCGCTACCCCGAAGATCGCCCCTCCTAATATCTTCCCTACAAGTATAGTGATAAAGGAGATAGGAGCTAGGAAAAGACGCTCGAAAGAACCTATACCCCTCTCAAAGACGATAACTGCTATCTCCATAGAGGTGGTACCGAAGAAGATCGCCATAGCTATCAAACCAGGAATAGCCTCTCTCATATCTCCTCTCATCCGCAGAGAGAAGGTTAAGAGGAGAGTTATGGGAAAGAGGATCCCCATAATTATGTTAGGAGGTTTTAGATAATAGGCTTTAGCGTCTTTTATCATAATATAATAGGAATATTTTAGGGTATCGAACATAAACTATCATCCCCTGCCTTTCTCCAGCAACATTATCTCTTTACTCAGTCCCGTAAGCTGGATAAAAGCATCTTCCAAACTGGGCCGTATGGTATTAATGGACATTATATTAAGCGCAGTCTGATTAGCACAATCCATTATTGTCCGAATATCTCCACCCAGATTATTGGAGTGGAATTTGATCTTATTTCCGACTCTCCTCATTCCATCCACCCCACAGAGCCTTTTCAAGTCGGATAGCGTGGCGTCAGATATCCTCTCAAAGCTGATCTCTACGCTCATCCTCTCCCGAATCCTGCTTTTTAGATTATCTGGTGTATCAAGGGCTACTATCCTCCCCTTAACTATTATCGCTATTCGATCGCATAACTGATCGGCTTCCTCAATATTGTGAGTGGTGAGGAAAATGGTTGTTCCCTGAAGATTGAGATTCCTTATCAAAGCCCTTAGCCCTCTCGCGCTGACGACATCTAAACCGCTCGTCGGCTCATCCAGAAATAGGAGGGGCGGATTATGAGCTAAAGCCGCGGCTATCGTCAACTTTTTCTTCATCCCCTTCGAGAGTTTTCTAAAGTGAACTCTCTTCTTATCCTCCAATTGAAAAAAAGCGAATAACTCCTCCAAGCGTTGCCCGGGATTGGGAACTCCATATAGCTGGGCGCTGAAGAGAAGATTATCCCAGGCGGTCAATTCCTGATAGAGGTTGGATACTTCTGTAACCGCTCCGATGCGCTTTTTAACCTCTATTGGGTTTTTCACCACATCATATCCCTCAACAATTGCTGTTCCCCCGGTTGGCAGAGATAGACCAGTGAGCATTCGGATAGTGGTCGTCTTTCCCGCCCCATTAGGGCCCAGAAATCCGAAGATCTCACCCTTGTTTACCGAGAAATTGATCCGATCCACAGCTAAAAGGCGCTGGTAATATTTGGTTAATTCTCTAACCTCTATTGCTGATATAATTTTGGGTTGCCTCCTGGAGTAAAGATCCTAATAGCTCTCTGATTTTCAATATTTCCCCTAGGTATCTCCCTAGGTATCTAAAGATAGAGCGTTTGTTGGACAAGCTCTAACACAGAGTCCACAGCGAACGCACAGCGCTTCGTCTATCTTCCAGCTAACTTGAGGCTCAATCGTGATCGCATTCCGCGGACAGACTTCCTCACACTTACGGCACCAGATACAATTCTCCTCTATCCATTTCGGCGGATGAACTTTTACACTGCTCACATACCCTGGATATGTGGAAATTTGAGCAGAGCCTAGTTTTGAATAACTATTCTGAATTTTACCACTTCCTTGAGTATAATAACTCCCTAGAGGGTTATTTTGAATACTACTTCTCCCTTTACCCCATCCTAGGCCTCGACTTCTTCTTCCTCCTCGGCCACCTCTCGGCATAATATCATTCCTCTAAAAGATGGCTCTTCGACATTCTTTGAGAATTAGCTATAAGCGAAATTATCTTTATTTCAATTGTTACCAACTTCCGCTCAAAAATTGTCAAAGAGCCGAAATTGAAGTATCGAACTTTAGCCTCCAGAAGTTAGGAAATGAAAGACTGTCTATTTTCCTTAATACCACATCCCTGGGTAGAAGGACCTTCTAGGATAGAATCCCATAGAATAAGGATAGCTAAGATAAGGATAACATCTGATTCTTCCCATACCGCCGCCTCTCATGCCTATGCCTATGCCTATACCTCGACCTCTTCCTCCCCCTCTACCGGAAATTCTTCTGCCGCGCATAATTGTCACCTCCTTAAAAATCATCTGAATTATCTAGGAGATTCCTCAAACTGCACATCTTCCCCACTAATTAGCGGTCTAATTCCCAAATCCTCGAGAGTCTCTTCTAAACTATCTCTCTCCGTTATGATTACCTCTACATTCGAATCGGAGAGGGCATATTCAGGACCTTTTCCCTTGAACTTCTCCTTGAGGACTAATACATCCACATCTCTATCGATAAGCATTTCGCTCAAAAGTATCCCTTTGCCTTTCTCCTCTTCTAAAAAAGGATTAGCGATTATTTCTTTATCCAGCATCGCTCTATCAGCCGCCCTTACCTTCACAATTGCGATATAAGGGGCTTCCCCATAATGCTTGGATAAAGGAGTATTCTCTCCCTCCTCTATATTTTCTAAGGGGAAGGCGTAGTACAAGATATCCTTCTCAACAGGCTCATAATGGATGATAACATCATCTACGTTCTCTATATTCTCCCTTATATCCCTCTCAATTCTCTGAGTTAGATGATATGCTTTCTCAAGGTCTCTCACCTTCAAGATTATATCCGCCTCGATGAAGCGATATCGTCCTGAATTTCTCCCCTTTAGTGATTTTAGCTTCACTACCTCTCTCCTCGCGATGATTATGCTTTTAACTTTGTCCAATGTTTCAAAGTCAAGGGAAGCATCCAATAGAACTCGCAAAGCATCTGCTAAGATGAAATATCCAGCTCGGACAATAAACGCCAATACTACTAAAGCGGCTATCTTATCGAGATTTATTCCTATAGCTGAACCCGCTAATCCGATCAACACAGCTATAGAGGAGAACATATCGGTGCGAGTATGATAACCATCAGCCTTTATGCTGGGAGAACGTGTTTTCTCTCCAACGCTTATCTTATAACGAGAGAGAAAATAAGTGCTGATAATAGTTACTACTACACTGATCAAGGTGACAGGGATTCTTCTCAACTCTCGAGCGGGAGCGAATAGAGCCTCCCTTGCGATCCCATAACCAGCCCAAAATATGGCGAGGGAGATAAATAGCGATACTATGTTTTCCACTTTATAAAGACCGTAAGGGAAAGTTTCAGACTTTCTCTTGGATATCTTCAAGCCAACTAGTACCGCTGAAGAAGCGATCACATCGGTTAGAGAATGAATAGAATCGGCTATTAGAGCGATACTGCCTGAGAGGATAGCGAATGAATATTTCAAGGCAGTTAAGCCAATATTAGCCAGAATAGATAGAACAGCCGTTCTTTCCATTTTTCTCACCACTTGAGGGGAATTACTCGGATTCTCCCTCTTTTTCTAACTCTTTAATTTTTCTATTAGTCTCTTCCAACTGCTTCCTCAAAGTTTCAATTTGATCTTTCAAACCCTTTAAATCAGATTCAGACGAAGGCGCTTGCTGACTGGAAGAAGGTGGTTGATATGAGGGTTGAACTCCAAAACCTCCCCCTGCAGACCGACCGCCTCCTTGGCCACCCATACCTCGTCCCATTCCTCGACCAAAGCCTCCTGCTCCTCCTCCCATTCCGAAATGAGCAGCTGTACTTGGTTGAGATGATGGTTGTAGTTGACCGCTCTTGTATAACTCCACAGCTTCGCGCACTGTTCCTGCTAATCCAGTGATAAGTTGAACTCCTGCCGCGGAGAGAGTCTGAAATGCATTCGGGCCACATCCTCCGGTTATAACTACCTGAGCACCTTTGTTCGCAACTAATTGCGCCGATTGAATACCTGCTCCTCCTCCCGCAGCTATGTTAGGATTAGGTATAGCTTCGAACTGCATAGTGTCTGAATCAACTATGATGAAATATTGACATCTTCCGAAGCGGGGATCTATGGGAGCATCTAAACTTGGACCACTTGATGATACAGCTATTTTCATTATAGTTTCCTCCTGATAAAAGATTGATTAGAGGACAAGGATTGTAAGGAGATGAGGAAGCTCTTCCTTGTCCTCAGTTCCTCAAGTTATTTACCTGTCAACTCCTCGATACGCCTATTGAGATCCTCTAACTGCTGGCTTAAAAGTTGAGCTTGGCTCCTAAGAAACTCCACCTGCTGTTCCTTCGAGAGGAAAGGAGTCGCCCCAGCCTGAAAAGTTGGAGCAGTAGTGGGAGTGAAGCCAGCCTGAGAAGTGGGAGGAGTAAAAGCCCCAGCTTGAAAAGCTGGATTAAATGCAGCAGTGGGATCCACCCCAGCAGTCATCGCGGTTGGCCACTGACCAGTCATAAGATAAGTGGCGCAAGGACCCAATCCCGTTGGACTCCTTCCCACCCAACCAGGACTGACCCCAAACCTCATCCAGCCTGGAAGCCCAGTAGCATAATACATATATCTGTTTCCTCTTCCTCCGGGCATTCTTATCACCTCTTAGTTTGAAATTTAGATAATCTTTCCGAATATATTATACGCAATAAATGTGCCAAGGAGGGAACCCTGGCAAGATAACATATGTTTTGGGGTGATAGTGGGCTCTATTTGGATTTTCTATTACAAACCTTGGGATAATGCTCATAAGTATCACGTTGCTTTTATGAAACATAGAAGTTAGATAAAGATATGTCCGACTTAGAATGAACCATTTAGGAGAGGATTTCATAGCTGCGCTTCGATATAGAAGTAATATAATGCAATATTGCAACAATAGAGATTTGATCGCTTAAATGATCTGATACCTCTTCATCTTCCGCCATAGAGTGGTGCGATCTATCTTCAGCTCATCCGCAGTATCACCTCGATTCCAATTATTCTTCTCTAAAGCTCTTAGTATAGTTTGCTTCTCCATCTGTTCCAAGGGGGAATCGCTTTCCAAGGCGGAATCGATCAACTTCCGCTCCACCCCTCGGATCTCCTTGGGTAGATGCTCAACTGAGAGCATCGGTCCTCGACAATAAACGAAAGCTCTCTCTATGACGTTCTCCAATTGACGGACGTTTCCTGGCCACTCATAATCCAAGAGTAGTTCCATAGCTTCAGGTGATACCGAGAGTATTCTTTTACCGGTCTTTTGGTTTAACTTAGCAATAAAATGTTCTGCTAAAAGAGGAATATCGTCGATACGCTCTCTCAGAGAAGGCAGATGGAGAGGGACTACATCCAAGCGATAGTATAGATCCTCTCTGAAAGTTCCCTCCGCCATAGCTTCCTGTAAATTCCTATTAGTTGCCGCTATAATTCGCACATCCACCTGGATAGTCTTCACCCCTCCCACTCTCTCGAAACGCTGTTCCTCCAGGACTCGCAATAGCTTAACTTGCATAGCGGGACTTAGCTCTCCGATCTCATCTAGGAAGATGGTCCCCTTATCAGCTAATTCAAATCTGCCTGGTTTATCTTTTATAGCAGAAGTGAAAGCTCCTTTGACATGACCGAATAGCTCGCTCTCTAATAGAGGCTCTGGCAAGGCGGCGCAATTTACTTTGATAAAAGGGTTATCCCGACGCGGGCTATTATAATGAATCGCTCTGGCTACTAGGTCCTTACCAGTGCCGCTCTCTCCCTGAATTAGAACTACTGCCTCACTCTCACATATATCCTCGAGTAGCTCGTAAAGCTCCTGCATCTTTGGACTTTTGCCCAAAATGTTATCGAAGCTGTATCTACTCTCTAATTCCTTCGTTAGTTGTTTAACCTTGGATAGGTCCCGAAAGGTCTCCACTCCACCTATCACTTCTCCATTTTCATCTCTGAGCAGAGCGGTGGAGACGCTAATGGGGACCCTCCTATTATCTTTGGTCAAGATCTCGACTCCGAAGTTCGATACATTCTTGCCAGTTTGCAGTGTGAGTTGGAGGGGACATCCCTTTTGACAGATATCGCTTTGAAATATATTATGGCAGAGAGATCCGCTAGCCTCTTGCGCTGAGAAGCCCGTTATCTGCTCCGCCCCTTTGTTAAAGGAGACTATACGCCAATTTTGATCTATGGTGAATACGCCATCGGTTATACTATCCATAATAGCCCTCAATTTATTCCTCTCGATAAGTATCTCTTTATTTATATAGCTCAGTTCCCTTGTCAATCGTTTAACCTCATCTATATTGCGGAAGATCGATATAGCTCCTACGATCCTCCCCGTCGAATCTCTCAAGGGAGAGGCATATATACAGATGGGAATTCGCTCTCCATCTCTAGTGGTGATATCGATTCTTCTGTTAGAGATGATGTCCCCCTTCTCCACAACCTCCTTTATCGGACAATCACTGGGAGAATCACATTTAAATACCTCGTGACAGGGGATCCCTATGACCTCTTCGCTACTATAACCTGTTATTCGTTCGGCAGATTCACTGAAGCTGATGATTCGATATTGAGAATCTATAGCTATGACTCCATCAGCATATTCTTCGAGGAAATCATTCTCCATATCTAAATATTCATTCACTTTAATCACCCTTTATAATATGAGAACATAACTTCGACTAGAGCAGAGGCACAACTAAAATCAGGCACTAATATATGAGCTCCGGCATCTATTAGGCGCTCTCTTTTCTGTTCTACTGTAAAATGTCCTTCTCTCTCGTAATAGCTATGATCTGGTGTTAATACGCCAACACACACTCCGCCAGCTAGATAAGTATGAAGTATCTCTGGGGAGCCATCGCCGAAGCATCCTAATTGACCCTTCTGTAGGTTTTGTTTGTCGATAAGCTGATTGACAACTAATTCTTTAGCGCATTGCCTCGGGTTAGTAGCTCTGGCGGCTTCAATTCTCTCCTCGGTGAAGAAATCATCAAAACCTAACAATTTCACACTCCCCACTACTGGCTCAATATCAGTTCCGCTCGCTAAATATAGAGAATCTTTGTTTCCCAACCTCTCTTGTAGAGCAGACAAAAGTTCTATAGAACCAGTAACTTGTAGATCGGAGCTTGATAATTCTCCTGCCTCTAATTTCTTATGAACCTCTTTTACCATAGCAACTAATGAATTATTATACACCTCTTTATATATGGCAGGATCTTTAGATTTGCCTCCTCTTCTCTCGATTTCGCTTGCCAATCTCTCCATCTGAATATACGTTGGAATCCCGATAGTTGTTTCAATATCTTTAATGACCCACTCAATAGCTTCCTTAGGCGAGATGTCGTCAATAGCTTGAACTAGAGCAGAGGAGTTACACGCGACCATTAAGTTAGGCCAGCCATCTCTTTCTCTGGATAATGTGCCATCAAAATCAAATAAGACCTTTATTATCCCTCTTCCGTCATAGGGTCTAACAAGCTCGATATTGGTGCCGGGTATATTAACTGGCTTATCCAATTTGGGGAGAAGGTCTTCCCTCGACCCCTCTATATCAAGGTTCGTTTTACCTGGTAAGCTATAGTCCGTCATTTTATTCCCCCTCATATATCGTATCATATACTCTTAAGATCTCTTCTGGTTTTGCAGTTCCTGTTATTCTTAATTTTCGCACCGTGACCGCAGCGGCTAAATTTGCGATTATGGCGGATTCCTCATAGGTCGCTCCACTAACAATAGCGGAGATAATAGCGCTTATGACAGTATCTCCTGCACCTACCGGATCTGTTTTTCCCTTTACTTCGACTGAGGGAACAAGAATTGGTTGCTGGTGTCCATCGTAAACAAGGATACCCTCATCACCACGAGTAACGAAAACAGTTCTTTGGGTTCGCTGGTAAATATCGGGCAGACATTCGACTACTTCTTCTTGAGGGATTTCATCTAAAGGCTCATAATTATGTTTTCTTACTAAGGTTAACGCTTCAAAGGAATTTAACTTCATAATCATCCCCTCTATGGCATATTCCCTGGTATGATCTCTTGTATCCACAATGAAGGGTATGCTTGAATCGGAGATGAGTTCCGTTATCTTCCTTATATAATGAGATGAACTCAAACCATATTTAAGCTGATCATTAACGATGACGGCCTCAAATATACCGCTAGTTACCTTTTCTCGAAACATATCTAATAATCTATCTGCGAGGTGATCAGGAACTTGTTCAACCCTTCCTCCATTAGCAACCATATCCATTCTTTGTAGTTCCTCTCCTGTTTCGGCATCTACAACTTTAATATAGGTTGGAGTTGTCCTCTCCGAGGTTGCTAAAACTGTTTCGGTGTTAATTCCATACCCCTGAAATTTCCCGAGTAGAATCTTCCCAAATTCATCATCCCCTATCACCCCAGCCGCATATCCCTTCGCTCCAATATCCGCAAGATTCCAGGCGGCATTGGAAGCACCACCTGGGCTATAAGCTCTACCTACATAATGTTGAATAGGTTTTCCTGTTTCAACTGATAATTCTTCTATTGATAAATCCAATTTCCAGTAACCATCGAGACATAGATCTCCTATGATAGCAATTCTCTTTGTTGGGAAGCTTGACATTAATTCAACTAGTCTATCTCTCTTCATATTATCTCCTCCGTAAATTCATCCCCAGGGATAAGGCAAAAATGAAATGGTTTATTTCGGTCGCATATCAATTTGTTGCGATCCAACTCCAATTTTGCTACCTGCAATGAAGACCGCCTGTACGCATAAGGATAGACATCTTTTACTTCCTCTTTTATATCTTTATTTCTATCCGGATGGGTGAAATAAAAAATGTAGGCGTTATCTCCCTGCACCAGAACGTCTGCATGCCTTCCTGTGGCGCAATCATCTGGGCGGTTTCCCGGAATATCCAGAATATTTTCTCCTCTGCTCCAGCTCTCACAATCTTCAGAGCGGTATATACCTAAACCACGCCAGGGATCGGTCACCATCCAATATACACCGTGCCAATAAAAAACATTGGGACCTTCATGAGCACAATCGGTAATTACCGAACCGACGGGATGCCAATTGAAAAGATCATCACTGTCCGCCGCATAAGTGCGTGAATTATTGACCTCATCTTTATACCACATCCGCCAAAGACCATTTGGTAATTTGTGAATACAGGCGTCAATAACACGATTTGATGTTAGAGGCAGTATGGATTGGAAATGCCAGTCCCAGAGATTATCGCTCGTCATATGAACAATGTGTCGTTCACCCGACCAATCGTGGGGGACACCGCGAACATAACTGACGAACATATGGTATGTTCCTTCATACCATATAATCTCAGGAGCCCAAAAGGTATTCCGACCCCTTTCAAATTCAAGACCTTGCAAGATCCCTCGATAAACCCAGTTTTGCCCGCCATCGGAAGATGAGGCAATCCCGATATCTGTCCCGTGAACCCACGCTACCCCGCGACAGTCAACATTAGCCCTTCGATTTGTATATACTATCCACCAGGTTTTCTCCTCTCGATTCCAGATAATCGTCGGATCTGCGGCGCCATCGTAAATTGGATCACGAAAAAGCGGTGCCTTAGGGGGAGTAATTTCACTCATAGCTAAACCTCCTATTTAAGTAGTTTCAAATAAATAGGTTCCTATTCTTAACTTTTAGATTATCAATCATATTCAATGGTCCGTTCGATACGCGCCGAGGGATTTCGCGAGCGCGTCCACCTCTTTAGGATGTGCGAACAACGCACATGGGGTATCTTCGGTCTCGAGAAGGTGCTCACTCTCACAGATCTCTTTAAACAGTTGGCTAGCAAGCCCTTCACGTAACGTTGTGGTCGTAAGGTTATGCGTCGCTATATTCGAGACCGGACAAGGCGTCAGGTCACCT
>CAZSTA010000021.1:0-29766 GCA_964609495.1 uncultured bacterium
GGGAGGCTGTAGTCAACGTTAAAATTATGACTCAGAAGACCATCATTGATGGGCTTATCTATTACTTTACGGCTGGGCTCATCTGTCCAAAAACTATATTCATTGAGGGGGATGTAGTAAGCTGGAGGTAGAGTAAATTCGTATTATTCTGAGAGTCCAAAGATAAAATAGATATGTAAAACAAAGAAGCCCAAGCTATTAATAGCTTGGGCTTCGATCTATATAGGTTATTCAGCTAAGACTTCATCTCGAAGGAGTTCCTTTAATTCCTCTCCCTCTATAGTCTCTTTCTCCATCAGAGCCTCGGATAGTTTGATCAACTTATCCTTGTTTTTGCCGAGCAGTTCTTTGACGAAGTCATATCGTTCATATACTATGCGTTGCACTTCCTGATCTATAACCCTAGCGGTATCCTCGCTGTAATCTTTCCCCAGATTATACCTTCCTCCCATAAAGTTTCTACTCTGATCTTCACCAAACGTCAGGGGACCTAATTTCTCGCTCATACCATATTCGCATACCATACTCTGGGCTATATTGGTGGCTTTCTGAAGATCATCCTGAGCACCAGTTGAGATCTCGGAGAAGATTATCTCCTCCGCTGCCCTTCCCCCTAAAAGAACCGCCATTTTGGTCTCTAGTTCCTTCTGGGTCAGTAAATATCTATCTTCCAGAGGACGTTGCATAGTATATCCTAAAGCGGCGAAACCTCTCGGAATTATGGACACTTTGTGCACTGGATCGGCATTAGGTAATAACTCCGCTACTAAAGCGTGACCAGACTCGTGATAGGCTACTATCTCCTTCTCCTGAGCGTTCATTAACTTACTCTTCTTCTCCAAGCCAGCGACGACCCGTTCTATCGCTTCCTCGATATCGCTCATATGAACGTTCTTCTTATTCTTATCTCGAGCGGCTAATAGAGCGGCCTCGTTAATCATATTCGCCAGATCTGCTCCAGAAAAGCCCGGCGTCCCTCTAGCCACGACCTCCAGATCGACATCATCGGCTAAAGGGATATCTCTAGTATGCACTTTGAGGATCTCAACTCTGCCCCTTAGATCTGGCTTATCAACTAAGATCTGACGATCGAAACGTCCCGGCCTTAACAGAGCTGGATCGAGAACATCAGGACGGTTGGTAGCCGCCATTATGATGACCCCCTTCTTAGATTCAAAACCATCCATCTCTGAGAGAAGTTGGTTTAGTGTCTGTTCTCGTTCCTCGTTGCTAATGGGACTACTTCCCCGTTGCCTACCAACCGCGTCTATCTCATCAATGAATACTATACAAGGGGCTTTCTCCTTCGCCTGTTCAAAGAGATCTCTTACCCTAGAGGCTCCTACTCCCACGAACATCTCGACGAAGCTCGATCCAGTCATATTGAAGAAGGGAACTCCAGCCTCACCAGCTACAGCTCTGGCAAGCAAGGTCTTTCCAGTTCCCGGAGGCCCAAAGAGGAGAACTCCTTTAGGTATCTTACCACCTAGACGAGAGAATCTAGTAGGATTCTCGAGAAATTCTATAACTTCCCCCAGTTCCTGCTCCGCCTCATCGACTCCCGCTACATCATCGAAGGTCACCTTAGTTTGATCTTCAGCTACCAGTTTGGCTCTGCTCTTTCCGAAAGCCATAACGTTAGTTCCTCCGCTTATCCGCCTGAAGAGGAAGAACCATATAACACCTATCACAAGAAGCGGGATTATCCAAGCAAGGATTACCCTTCCGAATCCTGCGCCCTCTACATAACCAGTATATTCGACGCTGTGCATCTCTAACTCGCTCACTAGATCGGGATCTTCAACTCTAGTGGTGGTAAAGTTTATTATCCTTTGCTCATTCTCCTTAATGGTTCCTTTTATCGTGGTTTGAGATACAGTAGCGGAGACAACTTTACCTTGTTGTAGATATTTCTTAAATTCGCTATAAGGTATTTGAGTGGGGCTACCTATGATGCTGGTCATTATCCACATCTGAAGCACATATATGATGAAGATAGCCGCCACTATATACCATACAGAGAACCTCATCTTCTTACCCATAGTTTCCTCCCCGGGTCAGATAAGTGTGGAAGAGGATTACTCCTGATCGTCATCCATTACCTCATAGTCGGCATCCACTACATCCTCCTCGCCTTGCCCTCCTTGCGTTTGAGTGTCTCCTTCGGGAGGGGGCTGTTGCTGATATGCAGAACCGCCAGCTTGCTGTCCAGCAGCTTGGTAGAGGCTAGAAGATACCTGATGCCACTGTTGAGTTAGAGCCTCAGTAGCTGCTCTGATCTCACCTACATCACTACCCTTCAGAGCCTCTTTGACTCTGTTGATAGCCAGGTCTATCTGTTGTCTTTGAGTGCTATCAACCTTATCACCCAGCTCTCTAAGTTGCTTCTCAGTGTTATAGACTAGACTATCGGCCGCATTTCTGAGCTCAGCCTCTTCTCTCCTCCTCTTATCTTCCTCAGCGTGAGCTCCAGCTTCCTTGATCATCTTATCGATCTCTTCCTGGCCCAAACCGCTGGAGGCAGTGATCGTTATCCTCTGTTCTCTTTCGGTGGCTAAGTCCTTTGCCGAGACGTTGACTATACCGTTAGCGTCAATATCGAAGGTAACCTCTATCTGAGGCACTCCTCTTGGAGCAGGAGGGATCCCATCCAAGTGGAAACGACCGATCGTCTTATTATACATCGCCATATCGCGTTCCCCTTGGAGAACATGAACTTCGACACTGGTCTGATTATCCTCAGCGGTGGTGAATGTCTCGCTCTTTTTCGTCGGGATCGTGGTATTACGTTCGATCAATCTGGTTAAGATACCGCCTTTCGTTTCGATACCTAAGGACAAGGGGGTTACATCCAGCAGGAGGATATCCTCGACCTCTCCAACTAGGACTCCACCTTGAATCGCCGCTCCAACCGCGACGACCTCATCAGGATTTACTCCCTTATGGGGCTCTTTGCCGAAGAGCTTCTTGACGAGATCCTGAATGGCAGGCATTCTAGTTTGACCACCGACTAGCACGACTTCATCGACATCACGAGCCTCTATTCCAGCATCAGCCAAAGCCTTCTTGCAGGGTTCGACAGTGCGATCGATGAGATCGGATACTAGCTGTTCTAACTTTGAGCGAGTAAGTGTCATAGTGAGGTGCTTAGGACCACTCTGATCAGCGGTGATGAAGGGCAAGTTTATCTCGGTCTGTTGAGCAGTTGAAAGCTCAGATTTAGCCTTCTCTGCGGCTTCCTTCAGCCTCTGAAGAGCCATCCTATCCTGTCTTAGATCGATCCCCTGTTCCTTCTTGAACTCATCAGCTATCCAGTCGATTACACGCTGGTCGAAGTCATCGCCTCCTAAATGGGTATCACCATTGGTGGACTTAACCTCGAATACGCCTTCTCCTATCTCAAGGATGGAGATATCAAATGTTCCCCCGCCCAGGTCATAGACCGCTATCGTCTCATCCTTCTTCTTATCGAGTCCGTAGGCTAACGAAGCGGCTGTAGGCTCATTTATGATCCTTAATACCTCCAATCCAGCGATCTTACCTGCGTCCTTAGTCGCCTGCCTCTGACTATCGTTGAAGTAAGCAGGAACGGTGACCACGGCCTTAGTAATTCGATCGCCTAGATAGTCATCAGCCGTTTGCTTCATCTTTTGTAAGATCATAGCTGATATCTCAGGCGGGGAATATTGCTTACCTTGAATCTCCACGCGGGCATCGTTGTTCGGACCAGCTACAACCTTAAATGGAACTAACTCGATCTCATGCTGAACCTCGCTGTATTTACGGCCCATAAATCTTTTGATCGAAAAGACTGTGTTCTCGGAGTTAGTTATAGCCTGTCTCTTAGCGACAGTCCCTACTAATCTCTCTCCAGATTTAGTGAAGGCAACTACTGAAGGAGTAGTCCTTCCCCCTTCGGAATTAGGTATAACGGTGGGTTCTCCTCCTTCCATAACCGCAACGCAGGAGTTGGTAGTTCCTAAATCGATTCCTATCACCTTAGCCATTATTGATTCCTCCTATTTTCATAATCCTCGGATGAGGAAGCATTTACTTCCTCTTCTGGTTTCTTGGAAACTATAACTTTAGGATATCTAAGTATTTTATTATCCAAGATGTATCCGGGTTGCATCTCCACGATTATCGTATTATCTGGATGCTCCGCAGATATCATCTGAGATACAGCTTCATGCTTTATCGGATCGAATTCCTCTCCCAAGCACTCCATTCTAGATAGACCTTCTTTTGCCAGAACATCCTTTAACATCTTGAAGAGTAGCTTCTCCCCTTCAATGACCGTCTTGATGTCCTTGCTGTTCTCTCCAGTTTCCAAAGCTCTTTCAAAATTATCCAGAACGGGAAGAAGATCCATCAAGATTTCTCCTTTAGTTATTCGGGTGAACTCCGCTCTATCTCTGTCTATTCGCTTTCTATAATTCTCGAATTCAGCTTTTAAGCGCTGAAGATGATCGAGATATTCCTCTGCCAATTTCTCCTTCTCCTCCAATTTCTTTCTCAGGCTCTCTATATCCTCTTTTTTGGTCTCTTCTAGCTCCTCGATCTCCTTTGGTTCTTCTTCTATCTTCACTTCCTCGGGAGAGGCTTCCTCCGCATCTTCTATAAATTCTCGTTCTCCCATAGTATCAATAAACCCTCCTATATCTAAAGTGAACTCGTGTCCCAAATTACCTCGAAAACCCCTCACCAAGCTGAGGGAGCGGAGATATCTCGCCCCTCAGCCGGTGCCTGGTTTTCAATTTACTAATTTCGAAATTTATTCGGCTTTGATCTCGATCTTCTTGGGCTTGACTTCTTCAGACTTAGGAAGTGTTATCTTCAGAACTCCATCCTTATAGGTAGCCTTGACTTTATTGGGATCGACGTCGGTGGAGAGTCTGACTGATCTCTGGAAAGAGCCATAGCAGCGCTCAAGGCGATAATAATTCTCCTTCTTAACTTCCTCTTCCTGCTTCCTCTCCCCTTTGATAGTCAAGGTATCACCTACCATGGAGATATTTACATCTTCGGGCTTAATTCCGGGAAGTTCAGCCTTTACCACAACATCGCTCTCAGTCTCATACACATCCAAAGCCGGGGACCAAATGCCTTCCATCAAGCCAGTTTCTTCTCCAACCTTACCAGCCAAACCAGTGTTGAACAACCTATTCATCTCCCTCTGAATGTCAAGTAGAGTTCTGAATGGATCCCAGCCACGATGCCATCTTTCAATGGACATAATTCATTCCTCCTTTCAACTGATATTTCAAGGAAGCTATCAGAGTAAAGTCCTCCGATAGCTCCGATTACTCCTCAACCGCTATCTCGATCTTCTTAGGCTTGACCTCTTCAGCCTTCGGGATCGTGACCTCTAAAACGCCGTCATTAAAGGCGGCTTTCACCTCATCGGCTTTCACCTCGGTGTTCAGCCTGAGAGTTCTCTCGAAGGGGCCGAAGGGCCTCTCTTGACGCAGATAGGTTTCTCCCTCACCTAAAGGAGCTACTTTTCTCTCCCCTTTCACAGTCAGGACATTATCGAATATGGAGATATCTACCTCGTCCTTCTCAAAGCCAGGAAGCTCGATGTGAATTGCGAAATTATCGTTGGTCTCCACTATATCTAGGGGAGGTCTCCACAACCTCCTAGCAAATTCTCTCTCTCCTTCTCTCTCAGCGAAGAAATCTCTAAACAACCTGTTCATCTCATGTTGAATATCAATCATCTCTCTGAAAGGATTCCATCTGATAATTGCCATTGGATATCCCTCCTTTTTAGATTTGACTCTTAACCAATTTGACTATTTGTTCAAGATCGAAGGGCTTTTGTAGATAAGCGTTAGCCCCAAGATCTTCGAATTTTCTTCTGTTCTCTGAGGAAATATAAGCGGTTATTACTATGACCTTCATACTTTCCGCTTTGTGTTCTCTTATCTCTTTTAGAAACTCAACTCCGCTCATATCTGGCAATTTGTTATCTGTTATGACAAGTTCGAAGCGATCGTTTTCTATCCTATCCAAAGCCTTTTCTCCTGTTTCAACAGACTCCGCTATAAAACCATTTTTCTTCAGTTCTCGACAGAGCGTTTTTCTCAATAACCGTTCATCATCTACTACTAGTATCTTCACAGCTCTAATCCCCTTATTGTTCCCAGGGAGTCGGTGATAAGCAGATTATATCGCTTCGCTCAATTTTTTGCTTTCGTCTTTATAATACGCAAGTATCGTGCCAATACTATCAGCGGATTTCAGGAGTCGATTAAATAGATACGTATATTCAAGGCTTCTAGGTTATATAACATCTTAACCGAAGTCAACAAATATCAGGGGCTATTTCCAAGAATCCGTCTAACCCACTTCAAAAATCAGTTGACAATGGTTGATACTGTTCTAATGAGATGTAAAGAAACTTGACATGTCAAGTTTCTTTACATCTTTATTGAATAACGATCGATATTATGATATAATGAACATAATATTAAAATAGATAGGAGGGATTTAATGGTGTGGCAGGTATGTTTGGGATTAAATGGCTTCATATCTAGTAGGTTGTATGGCTATAATATCTCGGTAGATCAGATCCTAGATCACGCGGTCCGAATAGGATGTGATGGAGTAGAACTTCACTCGGCTTTGGATCCTTATCCTGAGGATATGAGCGATATATCTCAAGTGGATAGGTTTAGGGAGAAATATAGGAGGCGAGGTCTTAAAATCGCTGGGATTCAAACTTTTGTTCCAGCCGCTAGTGGAGCAGCAGAGGAGGTAGCTATTAGAGAGGCATACGCGGATGGAGTATCCAAGCAAATCGATTTCTGTAAAACTATAGGGGCAAGAGTAGCAGGGGTTTGGCCAGGGGGAAGGATACCAGAGATATCCGATGATGAGATCATCTCCCGCTTAGTTGATACCTTCAAACGATGCGTAAAGAAGGCTGAGGATAATGATATATTGATCTGTATGGAACCTGAACCAGTTCAAGTTGATTATAGCTATGAGATAGCTAAAGCTGTCGTAGAGGAAATTGATTCGAGCCACTTCAAGATAATATTTGACTTCTCTCATGCAAATGTAATTACAAAGGATCCCCTAGGAGCGATAAAAGAATTCGAGGGGAAGATAGGGCATGTTCATCTGACAGATAACGATGGTAAAACATGCGAACTTCCCGGAAGTTCACATTCTTCCAATCACCTTGAGATAGGGAAGGGGAATTTGGATATAAAGAGGATATTGGAGGCTTTGAGAGATAGTGGATATGACGAATGGATTCAAGTTGATGTATGGGAGAATCCCGATCCGCTCAAATGTTCAGAGAGAAATAAGCGCCTATTAGATGAGATTTTAGAAGAGATGAAACGCTAGAGGAATTTTATTAGAAATTCTCCTTAAAAATCTATCAGCCCGAACTTTTACACGCTTACTTTTCCCCGTAAGCATGTAGAACATCTTGCTAGCAGATTTGGATTTGAATTTCCTTAAATCACCCTCCCCCTAACCCCCTCCCATCGAGGGAGGGGGGACTAAAGGGCTTTAGTTCAATCTCAGTGTTCCCTCTCCCCTCGTGGGAGAGGGATAGGGTGAGGGGGAAATTAGTCTTTAACTCCCTAACGAAGAACCAAGAATATGATACCCCCGATTATAAGTTCAAAGACCAAAAGGGAGGGGGAACTAGAGAGATCGAGCTTATCTCGATGTTCCCTCTCCCCTCGTGGGAGAGGGATAGGGAGAGGGGGAGAATCACATTCCCCAACACAAAGTTTACATGCTTCGTTTTCCCCCCAAAGAACTTGACAATCTAATTATGGAGTGTTATACTTAAAATGTAATCGTATTATCTTAATCGGTTTAGGAGGAAGTTGGAGACGTGATTGAGCAACTAAATATATCTGATTTTATAGCCCCCTCCTATCTAGATATAGATCGGGTTCTAGGAGAGGTTGTAAGGAAAATCAGCCTCTATCTTAATATTGAAACCTGCGCTCTACTCCTGCTAGAGAATAAGGAGGAAGATACAGAGGAACTGGAGATAATTTCCATATATAGTAAGTCAGGAGACGAAGCAGGTAAAGGTCTTCGTTTTAGATTGGATAACTTCTCTCCCACCGTAAAAGCTATAAAAGGGAAAAGATATGTATTTCTGGAGGAGATGGATGAGGAGGATCGCTCTAATTTTCTCCCCGATGTCCCAAACGGTTCAGACCTTAAATCCGCGCTTATTTTACCTCTTATATGGCAAAATAAGGTTTACGGAACCATTGAACTCTATGAATCCCGCTCTCATCTGAATCTTAATGAATTGAATTTGAAACTTCTTCAGGATATTTGTAGAGAGGTCCCTAAAACGATCGAAAACTCCGAATCCCTCCGAGGGACTCAGAAGCGACTAGATGAGCTAACCTTACTATATCAAATAACTAATGTTTTAAATTCCACCCTGGATCTATCTGAACTGCTATCTCTGATCATGGACAGTATCATCAAAGTTACCAAAGCTGAACGATCTCTCTTAATGCTCTATGATAAGAAGAGCGAGAACTTAGAGCTGAAGGCTTCTCATAATATTGACGAAATCGATATATTGAATAAAAACTTCAAGATAAGTTATAGTGTAATCAAAGAAGTTGCCAAAGAAGGTGAGCCAATTCTCACCGATAATGCCATGCGCGATCCTCGCTTCGAGAATATAAATAGCGTTATTCGTTATGGACTGCATTCTATACTGTGTGTCCCTCTAAAAGTTAGGGATAGGATTATTGGGGTGATCTATGTAGATAGCCGCATAAAGGATAGGATCTTCTCAGAGGATAGCCTCAATCTCCTCTCCGCTTTCGCGGCTCAGGCGGCTGTAGCTATCGAGAACGCTCGCCTGTATACTGAGGCTAAGCGAGCCGATGAACTCGCGGTATTAAGACGCATAGCTCAGACTATAAGTTCTAGCATTGAGTTAGAGGAAACCCTCAATAACATCCTTGGTAGTCTAAGAACGGTCATTCCTTACCAAATAGGAAAGGGCTGCATTTGGGATGGGGAACGTAGGGTGATGATAACCAAGAACTCCTCCGAAAGTGGCTATGATTTAAGCTACGATCTTCAATGTGAATGGGGAGAGGAATGCACTAGTTGGATAGCTTTTCATCGAGCCCCCCTTTTCGTTCCCAATATAGATGCTATGCCCGATCTATTTCTACCTTATAAGGAAGAGCTTCCTATAAAAGCCTATTTGGGAGTACCTCTTACCATGGGAGATAGATTCATTGGGACTTTGGAGTTCATTAGCGATAGAGATGGTATTTTCACCGAAGATCATCTACATTTTCTCAACCTCATCGCCTCCGAGGTAGCAGTGGCTATTGAAAACGCTCAGCTATTTAATAGTGTTAAGGAGCAGATGAAGGAACTTGAAAGGACTCATACCCAATTACGTCAGTCCGCTAAATTAGCAGATATAGGTAGTCTAGTAACCAGTATAGCCCATGAGATAAACAATCCCTTGACCAGCATTTTAGGGTTCACTTCCTTTCTACTTCAGAATATTGATGAAGCCGATCCTAGGTTCTATGATCTAAAAGTTATAGAAGAGGAAGCTTTTCGAGCTAGAGATATAGTCAGGGGCCTTCTGGACTTTGCTCGTGAAAATCCCCCTAAAAGAGGGGAAGCTGATATCAATGAGATAATAAAGGATGTTATTTCTCTTACTATGATCCAACATTCGGCTGAATTATCAAATGTTACGATAATTGAGGATTATACTGAGGACCTACCTTCTATTTGGGTGGATATAAATCAATTTAAGCAGGTATTCATAAACATTATAAATAATGCTATACAAGCTATGCTGGAGGGAGGAACACTCACCATCTCTACTAGAGTAGTCAAAAAGAGGAGGGAAGGTCTGCAAGAGGAAGCTCTAGCAGCCATAGGTGATAAGTCCCTTGACAAGATGATCTACAGTGATGAGGAGGTCCCTTGGATAGAGATCTCCTTTACTGATACCGGATATGGGATCCCTGATAACATTCTCCCGGATATATTTACCCCCTTTTTCACCACTAAAGAGGAGATAAAAGGAGTGGGGTTGGGATTATCAGTGAGTTATGGAATAATTAAAAGTCATGGAGGAACTATAGAAGTTCAGAGCGAAGTAGGAAAAGGTAGTACTTTCATAATAAGCTTACCGGTCCAACCCCAAAGTAGTAAGAGAGGTGAACGATTTGGCTAGGGAGAGGATCTTAGTAGTGGATGATGAACCGAGGATAGTTGAGCTCTGTAAAAGGGTATTAAATACCGCTGGTTTTGAGACTAAGGGCGTTTTAGATGGGAAGGAGGCGATAGAGTTAGCGAAGGAAGAAACTTTCGATCTGATCCTGGTGGATATTAATATGCCAGGGATCAGCGGATTAGATGTGGTGGAGTATATAAGGAAGATCGATCCCGAGATTGCCGCAGTTATAATCACAGGTCATGGGAATATAAATACCGCTATCGATTCCCTCAAATCTGGAGCTCAGGGTTTTGTTATGAAACCCTTTTCTCTAAATGAACTGGTAACTTCTGTAGAAGAGGCTATTCAGAAGAATAATTTAGTTAAGGAGAATACCAGGTTAAAAGCCCTCTTACCCTTATTCCAGATAAGTAAGGTATTGGTGGATAGCACAGAGCGAGGAGAATTATTCGAGCTGATCTTAAAGATCGCTCAACGGGAGACTGGGGCTGATAGAGCCTCCTTACGTCTATTTAATGAACAGACCGGGAAATGGGAAACTAAAGCGGCAATTAATCCTATCGGAGATGGTATAGTAGGGGAGGAAGAGGAGATCTTCGACTGGATAGTTAAAAATGTTGAACCCTTGCTAATAACGATTGAACAGGATTCCCGCTTTAGGGAGATTATATCTAAATTAGGGATGTCCTCGGCGGTATATCTTCCCCTGGCGGTAAGAGGTAAAACCATTGAGGTACTGAATCTAAGTAAATCCAAGGATGAGAGACCTTTCTCGAAAAGCGATTTGAGGTTATTATCGATCTTAGGAGAACAGGCCGCGGTGGCTATTGAGAATGTTCGCCTCTTCTCTCAGATTCAGGGAGATATGGAGAAATTAAGAAAACTGGACGATCTGAGATCAGAATTTTTGAACTTAGCAGGTCATGAGCTACTGACTCCCCTTACGTCTATCCTCGCTTATACTGAGATGATAAAGGACGAAAGAGTGGGAGAACTAAATAGTAAGCAATTGGAGTTTATGGAAACTATATATCAATCGAGTCAGAGATTAATGAAAATAGTAAAGGATCTCTTAGATATGTCAGAACTAGAGATGGGACAGATGATCTTAGATATAAATGCCGAAGCGATAGATTATTCCATAAAAGAGGCAATCAAGGAGGTTATGCCAGACGCTGAATTGAAATCGCTCTCTTTAAGTTCTCATATATCCGAAGGTCTTCCTATGGTTAAGGTTGATGCTAAAAGAGTTAGACAAATATTTCATAATTTGCTAAATAACGCTATAAAATTTACTCCCCCAGAGGGAAAGATAACCGTTAGAGCCGAGCTCGATGGCGACAAGGTGTTAGTCAGCATATCCGATACTGGCCCCGGGATTGCCGAAGAAGTTCGAGAAAAGATCTTCAAGGAATTCTCTCTAGGGGAGAATCATCTTCGAAGACAACAAGGAGGAGTTGGACTGGGCCTCACCATAGCCAAGAGATTAGTGCAATTGCATGGAGGGGAGGTATGGGTGGATAGCGAACCTGGAGAGGGAAGCACCTTCTACTTCACCCTTCCCCCTCTTGAGTAGTCCCGAACTTGATAATTTCAAAAAGCCTCTTTTGAGCAATAAAAAAACCTCGTCCCGAAAGGGACGAGGTTGAGTTAGGTTCTATCGCCTTTATGACAATTTGGTGACGTTATCCGCTCTTAATCCCTTGGAACCGCTCACGATGTCGAACTCGACTTCCTGGCCTTCTTCCAAGGTCCTGAATCCGTCATTGTCCTGTTGGATGGCAGTATAGTGAACGAATAGGTCTTCTCCCACTTCCTGCTCAATAAAGCCATAGCCCTTACTTGCGTTGAACCACTTGACTTTTCCTTTACTTCTCAACTGTCTACCTCCTTTTTTAATATATCGAGGTTATTTCCTCGACCGTGCTTTAGTGGCTTCATAGCACGGGATATCCTTCGGCCTCCAGGAGGTAGCTTTCCAGACCCACTTAAGGTTCTCCAAGCTACTCATAACCTGATTATCTTGAAATGACTGCCAAAGTGGGTATTTAATCAAATACCCTTTATGACCACATGCTATCCTGCCTTACTACATTATACCAAAATTTATCTTTTCTGTCAAGCTTTTCGCGAAACTTTTATGATAAATTTTATTATCGATTGTTGGAAAGTTCTGATCTTAAGCTACTAGCAATTTATCTTATCCTTAGGTAAATAGGGACACTTTATGAAAACTGCTTTGGTAGGGACTTCTCCATCGTTGATGATATTATGTCGCTCTCCAGGATCTAAACGAAAAGCATCACCTGGTTTCACCCTATACTCCCTATCATCAACGATGAACTTAGGGGCGCCCTCGAGGAAGTAAAAAGTTTCCTCCACCTCTTCGTGATAGTGATATCCCAAACTCTGACCAGGTTTAAATATAAGAACTCCCCACTCCATCTTCGGTCCTCGTATCAGATATTTAGGACCAGAATCCCCCAAACGATACTCCTTATCCGCCTCGTTCACCCTCTCCATAGTTCCTTCCTCCTTTCTTCGAGGTATCAAAGCGCTTTCCTTAATATCTCCACCAGTTCATCTTTACTAGCCTTTCGAGGATTGTTGTTCAGGCTTGATCCCCCGGCCTCGCCAGCGAGCAGTTCAAGATCATCGGTCGTAACTCCCAGCTCGCCTAATCCCGAAGGTATCTCTATATCCTCAAGTAACTTTCGAACGCTCTTTACCGCTCGTTCTCCCTTCGGCTCTTCCCCTAAAGCCAGAGCTATTTGGGCGAATTTCCCCTCTCTTAGGGGCATATTGAACTCCATAACCCGGGGTAGAAGTATAGCGCAAGCTACTCCATGAGGGATTCCCTTTATCGCTCCTAGCGGGTGAGATAAGCCATGAGCCGCTCCTAATCCCGCATTAGCGAAAGTCATCCCTGAGATTAGGCTCCCCAAAGCCATCCTCTCTCGAGCCCCCACATCAGCTCCATTATGCACAGCTTCAGACAGATTAGCTCCTAATAATTCTATCGCTTTAAGCGCTAAGGTATCGGTTAAAGGATTAGATTTTAATCCTACGTAGGCTTCAATAGCCTGAGTCAAAGCATCTGCCCCACTAGCTGCGGTGACGGAGGGAGGTAAACTTATCGTTAGGAGAGGATCGACTAAAGCTACCGCGGCGATCATATAGGGACTACGAACGCTCTTCTTTATCCTCTTCTCTCTATTCGTCAAAACGGAATTTCTAGTGATCTCCGAGCCAGTTCCCGAAGTAGTGGGGATAGCCAGAAAAGGAACACCTGGCTTTTCCAACTCCCTACCCGCTTGATATTCTCCTATCGAATATTCCTGCCCTATCATTGCCGCAATCGCTTTCGCCGTATCCAAAGCACTTCCTCCGCCTAAACCGATCACTGCCTCACAACCTTCTCTTTCCGCTAACCTTGTCCCTCTATCAACCGTCTCTAAGCTGGGGTCAGCTTCTACCTCGGAGAATATCACCACCTCCACCCCCGAATCTCGGATAAAATTGGCTATCTTATCCAAGATCCCAGTTTTCTTCATTGCCCTTCGTCCAGTAACTAAAAGCGCCTTATTCCCTAATTCCTTAACCTCTTCTCCTACCTGCTCTGCACAACCACTGCCGAAAACGATCTTCTTGGGTATCCTGAATTCAAATATCCCTTCCAATTAAGACTCCCCCCATCTTAAAGCTATCGCGACATAGCCAGCCAAAGCAGAAACCATCTTATCTATCCCTACACTATCGTTTACGGTATGAGTTAAATGCTCCTCGCAGGGAGAGAAGCCTATGGTCGGTATCCCTGCGGCCATCAGATGACCTCCATCGGTGGCGAAATTCCACTTGATTATATCAACCTCCCTTTTGAGCGTCTCCTCCAAAGCTGCCTTAGAGGTTACGATTAAAGGGTGATCAGGATTGAGAGCAAAGGAAGGAAAGATAGCAGGGACCTCAAAGGTGAGTCCCGTATAAGTGCGCCTTTGGTGAACAGGAATATAGAGCGTAGCTTCCTCTTCCCCTATCAAACTTTCCTCCAAAAGCGGTTGTAACTTCGCTAAGATCTGTTCCGGTGTATCTCCAGGAACATTTCTCCAATCAAGGTAAAGAGAACATTCGCTAGGGATAACATTAGTGCTCTTTTGATCGCACGAGTAGAGAGTCGGGGCTACCGTGGAGCTTCCGAACAACTCATCTTCGGTCATCTTAACTTCATCCAATTTGCAGAGAAAACGAGCTAAGGGATAATGAGGATTAATACCTCGGGAGGGAGCGCTAGCATGAGCCGATTTCCCTTTAGCTTGCACGATGATCTCGACTCGCCCTCGATGTCCTATGGCTATCTGATTAGAGGTAGCTTCTCCTACTATCGCCGCATCGACTTTGACCTCCTTGATCAAATTCATCGTCCCTACTCCTCCGGTCTCCTCCATAACCACCGCTGCTACATAGACCTTCCCCTCAAAATCTGGTCTAAATTTCTTCAAAGCCGCTGCACTATAGACCTGAACTGCCAAAGCTCCCTTCAAATCGCTAGCCCCCCTTCCCCATATCCGTCCGTCCTTCTCTACACCTTTGTAGGGAGGAAAGGGCCACTTGTTGAGATCACCGGGATCTACGTGATCTAGGTGAGAATTAAACATAATCGATCTTGTCCTTCCTTCGCCGACGACTCCGATCACGTTTCCCACTCGATCTACCCAAACCTCATCATAATCAAGCCTCTCCATCTCCTCTTTGACTAGCTCAGCCATATCTCCTTCTTGCCCAGGAAGGCTAGGAGTTCTGATCATCCTCTGACAGAAGGATACCATATCTTCCCGATACCCTCCAGCTAAATCGAAAAGCTCTGACATTTATAAGGTCTCACTCTCTAAAGGATTAAAAGCTTCTACTCCAATATTTTATCAATTAGAAGCTGTTCTGTCAATACGAATCTCGTTTTTCGGATAAAAATATTGCTTTTTTATCTTGAGAGCTTCGAAAGTTTATCTTGACAATCAGCTAGAAATGATATATAATGCCTATTGGAAAGCACCTTGAGAATCTTGTGGCAAGTAGATCGCAATAAATCACTATGATTCAACGATAGGAGGTATAGAGGTTTGATATCCTCTATACTTCTTTGATTAAGAGCAGAATCTAAGCCAAGAAAGGAGAAACAACCTATGAAGATCGGAGTTATAATTTCCTCTCTCCGTATGGAGACCAAGCAGGCTTTACAGAAATCTGCTGAGATCGGGGCGGAGGGAGTTCAATTGTGGAATGTAGGAGGAGACCTTGATCCTGAGAATATGAGTCAGACCGCCCGGCAGGATTTCAAAAACTATGTTAGGTCATTGGGATTAGAAATATCTGCCCTCTGCGGAGATCTAGGAGGACATGGATATACCGACCCCTCCGATATAGAACGGAGGATCGATAGAACCAAGCAGATGCTCGATCTAAGTTTGGACCTCGAAGCTCCCATCGTTACAACTCATATAGGGGTGATCCCCGAAGATGAGAACTCCCAGGCTTGGAAGACGATGTTGGAGGCGATGAAGGTTATCGGGGAATATGCAGAGAAGATGGGATCATGCCTCGCTACCGAGACCGGTCCCGAAGAGCCAACTCTGATGAAGAAGTTCATCGAGGCTATAGGTAACGAAGGACTCAGGATCAACTACGATCCCGCTAACTTGGTTATGATGGGCTTCGATCCAGTAGAAGGAGTCTATACCCTGGGAGACTATATCGTTCATACCCACGCTAAGGATGGAACTCGCCCTCCTAAAGCTCAAGAAGTGCCACTAGGAGAAGGAGATGTCTCCTTCGATAAGTACCTAGATGCCTTGGATAGCTTTGGATATAAAGGATTCTTCACTATCGAAAGGGAGGTGGGGGATGATCCAGTGGGAGATATAGTTAAGGCTATTAAGTTCCTGAGAAAGTTGGAGAGAGCTAGAAAGTAAGCTTCTACTAAGGAGTATTTCCTATGTCCAAGATAGATAGATCGGTAACTGTGACTAAGGATGATATCGTAGAGGGATTGAGGCAACTTGGTTTGAAAGAGGGAGATATCGTTCTAGTTCATAGCTCTCTGAGTAGCTTCGGCTACGTTGAGGGGGGAATAGAGGCGCTGATAGATGGGCTACTGGAGGCAGTGGGATCAACTGGAACAGTCGTAGTTCCAACTTTAACTGGCTCGGAGAAGCTTTCGAGTTCTAATCCTCCCGTATTCGATGTTGTAAATACCCCTTGCTGGACGGGTAAGGTCCCGGAGGCCTTCCGCAAGAAGAAGGAAGCCAAACGAAGTCTCCATCCCACTCACTCTGTCGCCGCTATCGGTCCTATGACGGAAACCCTGATCAAAGATCATGAGAAAGCAGCTACCCCTTGCGGTGTCAATACTCCTTATGAAAGGATAGCCGAACTAGGGGGATATGTTCTGCTCATAGGAGTAGATCAGAACAGAAATACCACCTTTCATACCGCGGAGGAGATCGCCGAAGTTCCCTATCACATACAGCCCGGTTTCGCTCAGGCGAAGATCATAACGGAGGATGGTCAAGAGATAGTAACTCCGATAAAGCTACATCGCTATGGCCCAGCGAGGGATTTCAACCTAATGGAGGATAGGTTCAAGAGAGAAGGCATTATGAGGATAGGCGAGATCGGGAAATCGACCATCCGCCTTTTGAAGGCGAAGGAGATGATAGAAGCTATCGTAGATGAACTTAGGAAAGATCCCAACGCCTTGTTCGATAAGAGGCTCAGAGATAACACCAGATCACTTTCCGACCTCAGCCCTCGGCTTTCTAATCTATATGAGGATAAATAAATCAAGGTGTTGAGATTATAACTCGACACCTTGATATTATCCGTCTCCTCTACAGCGCTCCTGCGGCTGTCTCATCGATCAATCCACCTAAGTGACAATTATCGTTCAGAAGCGATATTCTGGCTTTACCATCGATGAAATCTATAATATTTATCCCCGTATTGCCCTGTTTTATCTGCCAGAAACGGGATAGATCGATTCCCAATAAACTGCATAGAATAACCTTATTGACAGCATCATGGGATACGGCTAAAACTGTCTGGTAAGGATGATTTCTAACGATAATATCTATTCCCTCCATCGCTCTTACTCTAACATCCTCCAGGGATTCCCCTTCGGGCATAGCGACCGTCTCTGGTCTTTCCCACCAATCCTCCAACACCTGGGGATATCTCTCTTTAATCTCTTCAAGTGACAAACCTTCCCATAGACCATGGCTGATCTCAGTCAACTGAGAAATAATTATAACCTGAAGATTATGACTATCAGCGACTACACCAGCAGTATCATAAGCCCGCTTTAGAGGACTGGAATAGATAGCATCTAAACGAATCTTCTCCAGGGCTTTGGCTAAAAGCTCAGCTTGATGTCTTCCTCTCAGATTGAGCTCGGTATCCTCACGCCCCTGAAATCTTCGCAAGTGATTCCAGTATGTCTCACCATGTCTAACTAATATCACCCTCGTTTGCATTTTGTCTTCTTTAAGTTACAATTCCACCGATTTACCAAGGGCTATACCCTCGATATTCATAATTTCATCGATCAGCTCTGGGGGGACGGAATCATCGACTGAGAGAACAACCACCGCTTTTCCTCTTGGTCTTTCTCGTCCCAATTGCATACCCGCGATATTTATATTAGCACTACCCAGGATAGTGCCCATTCGACCGACGAACCCTGGCCGATCGGTATGCCAGACGATGAGTAGATGACCTAAGGGAACGACATCAACCCGATATCCATCGATTATCACTATTCTCGGATCAGTTTTGCCGAACAGCGTTCCCGCGACCTCCAATTTCCTCTTTGCCGAATGAACCATCGAGATGATCAGACTGGTATAGTCTATAGCCGTGGCGCTCCTGCTCTCCCGCACCGTGATTCCTCTACTCTCAGCAATCATAGGAGAGTTGACGAAGTTGACCATCCCCTCCGTAATCATCTCTAATAGCCCCTTTAAGAAACTATTAGTAACTATCTTCATATCGAAGTTAGATAATTTCCCATTGTAAATCACTTCCACTGATTCTATGGGACCATCAGCTAACTGCCCCTGCAATTTGCCCATCTGCTCAGCTAACTTTATATATGGCTTTACCTCCTCTAAAATTTCCTTGGGCAATGTGGGGATGTTGATCGCGTTTCTAACTGTTTCCCCTTTAAGAGCCGCGATCACCTGATCGGCTACATCTATGGCTACGTTGACCTGAGCCTCCGCGGTTGAGGCGGCTAGATGAGGAGTACAGATCACTGAATCTAATTCGAGGAGAGGGCTATCGGTAGGAGGTTCACTCTCATAGACATCCAGGGCAGCTCCCGCGACTTTACCGCTTTTCAGAGCTTTATAGAGGGAACGCTCATCTACAACCCCTCCTCGAGCGCAGTTGAGCACCCTTATCCCATCCTTCATCAGTTCGAATTCTCGCTCTCCGAGCATACCCTTGGTAGAATCGGTTAAGGGGGTATGAATAGAGATATAATCGGAATTGGACAGGAGATTATCTAAAGAGGTCAACTCTACCCCTAACTTAGCGGCTTGGTCGGGAGAGACGAAGGGGTCATAAGCGATAACCTTCATATTCAACCCTCTAGCTCTAGTTGCTACCTGAGAGCCAACTCTCCCCAGCCCGATCAACCCTAAAGTTTTGTTATATATCTCAACCCCTAGATACTTTTTACGATCCCACTTCCCCATCTTGAGCGAAGCAGTAGCTTGGGGGATATTGCGGGAGAGGGCAACCAACATCGCGATCGTATGCTCCGCGGTGGAGATTATGTTACCCTCCGGGGCATTCAGAACGATTATCCCTCTTCTAGTCACGGCCTCCAGGTCTATATTATCTATTCCGACCCCAGCCCTTCCGATAACCTTCAGATTGCCACCAGCCTCGATCACCTCTTTCGTCACCTTCGTTCTACTTCGCACCACTAAGGCATCGTATTCGCCTATCTTCTCAACTAGTTCAGGACCAGTTATCTTAGTTAGAACATCTACCCCGGCATACTCTCGTAATTTATCTATCCCAACTTGAGCAATAGAATCGCTCACTATTATTTTCAACATCTCTCACCTCTCTAAGCTCTATTTGAAAGGAAACTTTTGCCAATAAAACTCAAGTGTTCTGGTAACTTTTGCAGACAAAGATATATAAGGTTAAAAAAGTTACCAGAATTAAAAGGTTTCCTTATTTAGGGAGATATTCCTCCGCGGCCCTTACGGCTTCACCTAGTTCAACTGAAAAACCATTCTCGATGAGGGACATCTCCAAAGCACATAAAGTAGCGATAGCCTCTAATCTATCGACAAATCCCATATGACCTATGCGGATGATCTTGCCCTTTAGCTCCTCTTGACCGCCCGCGATCACGACGCCATATCTATCGCGCATAGTATTTCTAAGCGCCGTATCCTTCACTCCTTCAGGAATCTTGACCGCCGTTACGGAGTAGGAAGCCTCCTCATCTGGAACGAGTGGTTCTAATCCAATAGCTTTTACTCCCACTCTAGTAGCCTGAGCCATATCCTTATGTCTCTGCCAAACGTTCTCTATTCCCTCCTCCTTTATCATATCTAAAACTTCTCTGAGAGCAACGATAAGGGAGATAGCCGGAGTCCAGGGAGTTTGCATCTTAGCTAGTGATTTCCTAGCGGCCTTAAGATCCCAATAATATCTCGGAAGGTTCGATTCTTCAAGAGCCTCCCAAGCCTTATCGCTCAGGGTAATGAAGGCTAGACCAGGCGGGATCATCAATCCCTTCTGCGATCCTCCCACCGCGACGTCTATCCCCCATTCATCCGTTCTAAGTTCTATCGCTCCTAAAGAGGTGATGACATCAACCATAAGGAGTGCGGGATAACCAGAGGTGATCTGGGCTATGCTCTTAAGGTCGTTTAGGACCCCGGTCGAGGTCTCATTATGAACTAGCATAACTGCTTTATAGTTTTTATCTTTTAACCTTGCCTCGATCTCCTTAGGAGCTACTGCCCTCCCCCACTGAACCTCTAATCTATCAACCTTAGTGGCGAAGGCCTCCGCGATATCGGCGAATCTCTCCGAGAATTTACCAGATACTACAGCTAAAACCTCATCCCCAGCGGATAAAACGTTTACTACTGCCGCTTCCATCGCTCCAGTGCTAGAGGCGGTTAAGGTTAAAACATCGTTCTCAGTCTGAAATACATATTTTAAACCCTCATTGACCTCGGAGAAGATACGGCTAAATTCCTCGGTGCGATGATGGATTATAGGTCGACTCATAGCTAAGAGCGCCCTGGGAGGGATATTAGTAGGACCAGGAGTCATCAGATATTTTGTCTCTTTCACTTAATATAATCACCTCGATTTTATTGGTTTTTGCTGAATTAACAAAGCTATCAGAGAATCTTGCTAATTATCACCCTCCCCCTAACCCCCTCCCATCAAGGGAGGGGGGAATAAAGGGCTTTAGTTCAATCTCAATGTTCCCTCTCCCCTCGTGGGAGAGGGATAGGGTGAGGGGGAATTAGTCTTTAACTCCCTAACGAAGAACTAAGAATATGATACTCCCGATTATAAGTTCAAAAACCAATTAAAAGATGCGACACGATGCAGATATTTATTTAATCCACATCGTGTATCAATCCTATTTTATCTCAGCTACCGCTCCGGCTTCTTCAAGTCTGGCTTTAGCTTGCTCAGCTTCCTCCTTGGAGACGCCGTGTTTGATCGGGCTAGGAGCGTTATCAACGACCTCCTTGGCTTCTTTTAAGCCTAGAGGAGTGAGCTCTCTAACAGCTTTGATAACTTGAATCTTCTTGGATCCTATCTCCTTGAGAATGACATCGAACTCGGTCTGCTCCTCAACAACCTCCTCTGGGGCAGCTCCTCCAGCCGCGGCGGGCATAACAGCCATAGGCACAGAGGCGGTAACTCCAAATTTCTCCTCAAAAGCTTTTACTAACTCGGCTAACTCCATAACGGTCATCTGTTCGATAGCTGCCAGTATTTCATCCTTAGTTAATTTCTGGGCGGTTTCTGCCACTATCTATTCACCTCCTTGTATCCACTAATCATATATATAGATGACAAATTAAGCGGCTTGTTCCTCCCTCTTTTTCTGCAAAGCCAAAACAGCATAAGCAAATTGACGTAGGAGACCAGATAGAACCCCTACGAAACCACTCAGAGGGCCCTGCATCCCCCCGAGAACCTGTCCCAATATAACCTCTCGAGGTGGTAAGGAGGCTAGATTTTTAACTTCCTCTGCATCCATTATCCTTGTTCCCAACAAGCCACCTTTGATCTTCAGTTTAGCATTCTGTTTAGCATAATCCAATAACAATTTAGCCGCTACTGAGGTATCACCACCTCCAAAGGCAACAGCCGTTGGTCCTTCAAGCAACCGCTCTAGTTCTTCCAAACCAAGATTTCTAGCGACTATCTTCGTTAGAGTATTCTTAACCACCCGAAATCGAATCGTCTCTTCGCGAAGCTTCCTCCTAAGCTCCATAATCTCGCCGACTGTCAAACCTCGGTAGTCGGCTAAGATCGCTCCCTGAGCTTTCTCAAATTCTCCTTGCAACTCCGTTACTAAGGCTTCCTTCTCCGACTTATTCAATCACTTTTCACCTCTTTTCCCAGCCCAATTTCTCGCATAGAAAAAGCCTCCGAGACATAACTGGAGGCCCGATAAGTTCGTTATCACTAATAATCGACCTCGGTAGGCAGAGCCAGCTCTTTTAAGTTATAACTAACACCTACTGTCTACGGCTTTCAAGTCTTTCTAGATTTTGCTTAGTATAATAACATATTTTCGAGATATTGTCAACCCCTTGTTTCAAAAATTTATCAGCAGATTCTGGGAGATCTACTGATTATTGGGAATAGGACAAGACTCAGGCTTATAAAAAAGAATATATCAAAAAGCATAATTATGACTACTTCAGCCTTTGTAGCAGCTACCCGAATACAACTTAGCCTTTCAATCCAGTCATAGTAACGGCTCTGTAAAAAATAGAATGAAAAAAGTCGAAAATTTGCTGAACTGGTGCGATGAAAGGTGGGGGGGGTAGTCAAGAGACCATATAAAATCTAGCTTCAGCTTCAATTTAGAGAGCTAATTTTTGACAGAACCTCCCATCGAGGGAGGGGGAGAATCACATTCCTCAGCACGAAGTTTACATGCCTACTTTTTTTCAAACAAAATACTTGACTCTTGATACGACAGATGATATAATAATAGCGTTGCGATATTTCAGATAAACTTTAGAACGCTTTGAAAAGACCAGTTATCTGATTTTTCCCAGTCGGTTTGACAAATATAAAGTCTAAATTACTTTTTTGTTGATTATAGGAGGTCAAGATGAGATCCATCATCAGAGACCAAAGAGGGATGGTCATAGGGGAGTGGATATTTATAATAGGTGTATTTGCCTTCATAACGGCGGCCGGTGTCTATGACCTAAATGTAAGAGAAGAGATAGCTATCTGTCAAGCCAACCAAGTAGATATAATGATCGCCATAAATATGTGGGAGAAAGAGCATCCGGGAGAGAAGTGGGAGAAGAAAAAGGGAGAGGAACTTTATGAAGCTCTAGCGGAATATCTGCCTCCCGAGGTATTTGAGTGTCCCAGAGGGAAACATAATGGTCCTCATGATTATGCCACTAAAGCTAGAGGTAAGGTGGTTTGTTTAGTTGATCCTTTGGTTCATAGCCGTAAGCCGGTGATAGCGAAGACGTATTTTATGTAGAGAAGCTAATTCGGAACGATGAGGGAGCGGAATATGTTTAAACTACTAAGGGAAAAACGGGGTATAACCGCGATCGAAGTAATCATAATTATCGCTATTCTAGCTGTCTATATAGTGTTAGGAGGACGTTGGCAAAGGAAACAGGTTCTTAGAAATACTTGTATCCAGAATCAGAGGAATATACGAACTGCTATAAGGATGTGGCATCGAGACCATCCTGATGAGAAATGGAAAGCTACTAAAGGTGCTGAGACCCACGATGTTTTGGTCGAATATATCGAAGCTCAACCCAGCACTGTTTTTGATTGCCCAGCAGATGGCAATGAGGCGGATGAGTTTAAAGACAAGCCGGAGTTCAAACAGGATACGGATGATTATGATACTGATGATGAGGGGAATGTATATTGCCGGATAGATCATTCTCATAATATCAAGGAATGAAAGGGGTGATATAGAGGGAGGGATATTTTTTAGGAGGGAAAATTGATAAGCGGTTTATAAACACACTCAATAAAAATCAACGGAGGTGTTGAGATGTCGACAAGAACCAAGTGGTCGCTAATCTTATTAGTAGGTATGTTAATGATGGCTTTGACCTTCTCTTCGGTCTCGGCAAAGACGAAGGTTATTATCTGGGGGATCAACGATACTGTCCCCGGAGGGCATAGGGAGCAGGTTCAGACTTTCAACAAGCTTCATCCCGATATCGAGTTGGTATCGGAGGTTCAGACTGCCGCCGCAGGACAAACTCCCGAGAGTATGCAGAAGTTGATGACCGCGATCGCGGCTGGTAATCCACCTGATATAACGACTCTGGACAGGTTCGTGGTTGGTAGCTGGGCGGCAAGAGGTGCCTTAACGAGTATTGATGCTCTGATAAAAAGAGATGGAGTTCCCAAGAAGGAGGATTGGGTCGATGCTACTTGGGAGGAGTGCAAATGGGATGGTGAGATGTTCGCTCTTCCCCCCGGACATGATATTGGACATCTCGGTCTGTGGAGCTTGTATTGGAATAAGGATCTGTTCGCTGAGGCTGGTTTAGATCCTGAGGTTCCTCCTAAATCCTGGGATGATCTTCTAGAGTATGCCAGTAAGTTGTTTATAGAGGATGAGGGAGAGATCGAGCAACTGGGCTTCCGCTATATCTGGGCTGGTGCGGTGGAGCTCTATCAGTTCGGTTGGTCGAACGGGGGACGTTTTATGGAGAGTCCTCGCAAGGCTACTGTTAACGATCCTAAGAACGTCGAAGCCCTCGAGTTTATGGTCGAGCTTTATGATGAGCTAGGAGGCATGGAGAATATCGGAACCTTCCTCTCCAGCTTCCAGGGAGTAGAGCAAGACCCCTTCCTGACCGGTCTAGCCGCGATGGAGATCCATGGCGACTGGACGATCAGATTCGATATCGGACGCTATAAACCCGACTTGAACTTTGGTGTGCGTCCCACTCCTTCTCCTGATGGCGAACACTTCACCGCTTGGGGTGGTGGTTGGTCCTGGGTGATCCCCAAGGGGGCTAAGAACGTGGAAGAGGCTTGGACAGTTATGAAGTGGTTAACCAGTGTCGAAGGGCTCCTAGTGAGGGCTAGAGGAGATGCGGCTTATGATCACTCCGAAGGACGCGTCCATATCCCTCTGCCTATAGCTAATGTCCCAGCTAATAAGGCTATCCAGGCGGAGTTCTATCCCGCGGTCAGAGAGAACTGTCCTTGCATCGCTGATGCTATCGATTACTTCAGCAACATCTACGATTATGGGGTGGAGAAGATATTCTGGCGTCCAGTCTGCACCGTAGCGGATGTCTTATGGGCTGAGATGGATAGAGCTTGCCAAGCTGCTCTATTCCACCAATTAACTCCTCAGCAGGCTATGGATGAAGCTAATACTAACGTTCAGAAGGGCGCCGATGAGTACTGGAAGAGAAAAGATCAGGAGAGCAAGTAGAAAGAAGAACTCTTTACATCTTTGCGGTCAGGGATGACCTGACCGCATATTTATCTATTAAAATTAGAGTAACTAAGAACAAACAAATAGAAGAGGGTGATATTCAGAATGGTCGAGGCAGAAGGTATCGGTAAAAGGAGAAGAAAAGGGAGCAGAATGCGCCGTAATGAGGCTATAGCTGGAGTAATTGCGGTCTCGCCCTGGATATTTGGCTTTCTGGTGTTCACCGTAGGCCCTATAGTAGCCTCTATAATCTTAAGTTTCTCGCTATATGATGTGCTCAATCCTCCTCTCTTCGTGGGATTAGAGAACTATAAGAATCTATTCTTTGAAGACCCTAAATTCTGGAAATCGTTATATAACACAGTATATATCACAGCTATCGGTGTCCCCTTAGGAGTACTCAGTGGTCTATCCCTAGCTATGTTGCTCAACCTCGATGTGAGTGGGATCACCTGGTATAGGACGCTTTATTATCTGCCCTATATCGTTCCTACGGTAGCCAGTTCTATCCTCTGGGTTTGGATCTTCAATCCCCACTATGGTTTTCTAACGTCTATCTTCAAGTTCGTGGGATTAAAGAGTCCGCTTTGGTTAGGTGATCCCAAATGGTCTAAACCGGCGATCATCTTGATGGGATTATGGGGAGCGGGCGGAACTATGGTCATCTATCTAGCTGGTTTAAAGAACATCCCTAAACAGCTCTATGAGGCGGCGGATATAGATGGGGCTAATTGGTGGGCGAAGTTAATCAATATTACCCTCCCCATGTTGACCCCAACTATATTCTTCAACTCGGTGATGGGGATTATAGGCTCTTTCCAAATTTTCACCCAAGCCTACATTATGACCCAAGGTGGACCCGTAGATTCCACGCTCTTCTACGTCTATTATCTATTTAACAACGCCTTTGCCTACTTCAAGATGGGATATGCCTGTTCTATGGCTTGGATTTTATTCATCATCATTCTGATATTTACTCTAATTCAGTTCAGATTATCGCGTTATTGGGTGTATTATGAAATGGCGCCAACGAGGAGATGGTGAGAAATGGCAAGGACAACAAAAGGAAAAGTCAGAGATTTCGTAAAACAAGCTGCCTCACATCTTGTATTAGCCTCAGGATGCGGGATATTTCTCTTCCCCTTTGTGTGGATGCTTTCGACATCCCTGAAACCCGATCAAGAGATCTTCGTCTATCCTCCTATTATCATTCCTCGACCAATATTGTGGGAGAACTATCCCAAGATGTGGAATTACCTTCCCTTCTTCAGCTTTTTGAGGAATACAATGTATGTAACCTCTATGGTTTTAATAGGGACAATCCTCTCCTGCTCAGTAGTGGCTTATGGTTTCTCTCGCTTGAGATGGCCCGGGAGAGATGTAGTCTTCATAATGGTCTTGGCCACGATGATGTTGCCCTTTCAGGTGACTATGATTCCCCTGTATTTGATCTTCAAACAATTGAATTGGATCAATACTTTTAAGCCTCTCTGGATAGGATCATTCTTTGCGGTTAACGGCTTCTTCGTCTTTCTCCTGCGGCAGTTCTATCTCACGATTCCCTTAGAGCTAGAGGATGCCGCCAAGATAGACGGTTGTGGATACTTTGGGATCTACTGGAGGATAATGTTGCCCCTGATTAAGCCTGCTTTAGCAACGGTTGCTATCTTCTCTTTTATGTGGACTTGGAATGACTTCATAGGTCCTTTGATATATATAAACTCTGTTGATAAGATGACCTTGGCTTTAGGATTGCGCCTATTTCAGACGACATATAGCGCCGAGTGGGCTCTGATGATGAGCGCCGCTACAGTAATGACCCTACCTGTTCTGACTCTCTTCTTCGTTGCTCAGAAGTACTTCATACAAGGGATAACCCTTACGGGAATGAAGGGATAATAGTATCCCTTTTAGGATTCTGATGATAAGAGTTTAAATGGGAATGATATAAGTGATCTAGGTTTAGATCACTTAAATTTTGTTATAACCGAGGATGATAAAATGGAATTGTCGGTAAAATCGAGGAAAAAGGTTATGGATAGGATGATTAACTCATATACATTCCTAATTCTAACTATAGGAATGATAGTTACAATCTCCGCCTGGGCAGAAGAAACTCCCTTTATCCCAGCTATGACTTTTGGAAATAGAGGCTCTGGAGTAGGACAATTCTTCGCCCCAGGAGATATAGCTCTGGATAAAGAGGGCAACATCTACGTACTGGACACCGGTAATAATCGGGTTCAGAAGTTCGATCCCGGGGGAAATTTCCTGATGTGGTTCGGGGGAGCGGGGAAGGAGGAGGGAAAGTTTAATAACCCCTCCAGCATAGCTGTCGATGATTCTGGTAACATCTACATCTCGGATACCACCAATAATCGGGTTCAGAAGTTCGATCCCGGAGGGGATGTCCTGTTGATATTAAAAGGTGGAGAGGGTGATAAGCGATTTCACTTCCCTCGCGGGGTCTTTGTGAACAAACAAGGGATTTATGTAGCTGATAGCGGATTCGCCACTTTTACCATCCGTAATCGTCTTCGCCTTTTCAATCAGAAAGGTGAAGAACTTAAGGAGATAAAACTTAAAGAATTGAGCTTGGATAAGGAGTTCGATCCTCAGGATTTAGCGGTTGATGATGAAGGGAATATCTATGTAACTGATAGGGGTCTCTCTCAAGTTGAGATATTCGATAAGGATGGCGATCTGTTGCGAGTATTCGGGAGAAAGGGGAGGAAGCCCGCTGAGTTCTTCGATCCCACAGGTATATATTTAGATACCGAGGGAAATATCTACGTCGCTGATAGCGGTAACAACCGTATTCAAAAATTCGACAATCGGGGGAATTATTCCCTTCAATATGGAACGATTGGGACAGAATCAGGTCGATTTGACTATCCTCGAGGGATCGTCCTAGATTCGCAGGATAACATCTATATCGCCGATAAAAATAATAATAGGGTCCAAAAGATCACTCCAACTCAGGTGGTCCTACTCGACAACGAGGGATGGGAATATTATCATCAGGAAAGTTGGGATAAGGCTATCGAGATATGGAGGAATGTCCTAAAGCTCAACAACTCGATTATGACAGCTCACTTGGGATTAGCCGAGGTATATGCTAAGCAAAAGCGGTGGCCTCTATCTATGTCTAAGTTCGAGGATGTTCTAGCCATCGATCCCAACAATGTTACCGCGGGAAGAGGACATAGAGCCACTTATATATATACCTATCTAACTCGGATCATACTAATTATCGGAGCGATCGTTTTAGCGTCTATTGGGATAGTCGCCTTGATGAGAGCTGGACGCAGAAGATATCTCCCTGCTAGAGCTGAGGGTATTACTCGAATGAATCCGATAATAGGCGTATTGAAACTATGGGAGTATATATGGGGAATAGTAGCCAACCCATTCCGAACTATGGAGAGGATCAATCGTGAGAATTGGATATTCTTAACTGCTATCTTCATATTTTTGGTAAGTATAATCACCGTTACCGCGGATATGCTCCTATCCCCCTTGGTATCAAATATGAGCATCTTATTTCTCTTACCAAGTAGCTACGGCTTTCAATTCGTATTCCCCTTCATACTTTGGTTGATGGCCTCCTTCTTCTTCACTAAGGGGGCAGATATTGTTGGAGGAGCGATGGGAAAGTTCAAAGCTATGTTGACGGTGGGAGGATATGCCCTTGTTCCCCACTTTCTCCTCTCCATCCCTCTAGCTCTCCTCAGTAGAGCCTTAATTCCAGCCGAGACGGAGCTCTTTGAGGTGCTGAGATATCCGATAGCGGTTTTGGATCTATTCTTGATTTTGATAGCCATAAAGGAGGTATGTCAACTTTCTCGTTGGATCAACACTATACTAGCCTTTATCTTTGGAATTATGCTGAATATCGTAGCTATAGTTGCCGTGATCTTCATATTTGTAGGAGTAAGACTGATTCTCTTTTAGATCACAGTGATATATTTGAGATTTACATCCAATGGGGAAAGAAGCTTTCCCTCAACCCTTTCTATATTAATAAGGAGAAAAATTATGGGCGAGATAATTAAGATAGAGGGAAATAGTGCTTCCCGAGGTAATTGGTTCGATGAGGCGAATCTATGGTGCTCTAATGTTTATATAATTCAGAGGGATAGAATCGCTTACATAATAGATACGGGGATAGGTAAGAGGATACGCGAGAAGATATCTGGGAGGCTCTCTGAGTTAGATGAGATCAAGTGCATCTATCTTATCAACACTCATCGCCATTTAGATCATATCGCTAATGGAGGGATCATAGGGGAATTAAGGAGTGGATATCCCGAAGCTCATTCCTATATCTATGAACGAGCCAGACTCAGTATAGAGTCCTTTCTTGCCAATCCCCAGGTATGGCCTTCTATGGCTGAGAAGATAGATATAGGTTATGAGTACCTGGAGTGGTTGAAGAAGGAGGATATGAAGAATCTCGATTTCGAGGGGGTGAGTTTCAAAGGTTGGAAGATCGGAGAAGCTTATTTGTTATATACCCCTGGGCATAGTTCCTGTTCGATGTGTATCTATTTAGAGGAAGAGAAAGCTTTATTCACTGGAGACCTGCTTTGGTATGTAAATCCCAATTTGCCCTCGGGGAACATCGATCAGATACTAGATAGCGTTACAAAAGTTAAGGAATTAGTCGAGAGAAGGAGAATCGAGTATCTAGGAAATGGACATCTTAAGAGCGTCAAAGATAATGATAATGTCTTAAAATATATCGAAGATTGGGAGGAGAAAGAGCGATATCTCCTCTCCAAGTTGGAGGAGTTTATAGGTAGCAGGGATAAGGTTA
>CAZSTA010000022.1:0-29270 GCA_964609495.1 uncultured bacterium
CCTCTCCCCTCGTGGGAGAGGGATAGGGTGAGGGGGGGATTATATCTTGAACCCACTAGTGAAGAGCTAAGAATAGGAAGTTATTATTTGAAACTACTTAGTTAATAGATAATAGGCGATTTCCTTTTCCAACTTCTATCTTCTAAACCCCAGGAATTGGAGAGGGGAAAAATGAAGGCTGCGATGTTCAAAGGAATAGAAGATATCGAGATCGTAGAGAGAGATATCCCTAGGATTGGAAGCGATGAGCTTCTGATCAGGGTCAGAGCTTGTGGGATATGCGGCTCTGATATTCATACCTATCTCGGAGAGACTACTTATGCTCGTATCCCGGTGATCTTAGGACATGAGTTCTCAGGAGAGGTGGTGGAGATCGGCGAGGGGGTAGAGAACTTCAAGATCGGCGATCGAATTACTATCGAACCGAATGTGGAGTGTGGTGAATGCCACTTCTGTCGAAAGGGGAAGATTCGCCTTTGCCCTAACAACGACCCCTATGGAGTTAGGAGAGATGGAGGTTTCGCGGAGTATTGCGCGGTTCGGGCGGACCGCGCTTATCATATCCCTGACGATCTATCCTATGAGGAAGCTGCCTTCAGCGAGCCAATTTCAGCTATCGTTCATGGGATCGAACTAGCAGATATCGCTCCAGCAGACTCGGTAGCGGTGATCGGAGGAGGTCCCGCTGGATTTGGATATATCCAGTTGGCGAAGGCGGTCGGAGCATCCCCCGTTATCCTGATAACTAGGAGCCACTGGAAATATGATCTGGCTCGGAGTCTAGGAGCTGATTTCGTGATAGATCCCTCACGAGGTGAGGTAAAAGAGCAGATTTTACAGATCACAAATGGCTTAGGGGTAGAGGTCGCTATAGAGGCGGTGGGTTCAGGAGAGACGGTTCGTCAGGCTGTGGATATCACCAGTGATGGAGGGAAGATCATCATTTACGGCGTAGCTGATGAAAGGGATGAGGTAAAGTTGAGTCCCTTTGAGATTCTCACCAGAGAGCTTACTATTGCTGGCTCTTGGTTAACCCCTTTCTGTTTCGAGAGGGGTATTTCCCTTCTATCCCAGAGGACTATTAAGGTCGCTCCCTTAATCACTCACCGCTATCCTCTCGATGAGATCGAAGAGGGCTTTAGGACCGCCATCTCCAAGCCAGTTGGTTTCCTAAAGGCAATAGTTACGATTTGAAGTTGTCATTATATATTGTTCAAATTTTAAGAAGACATTAAGTCCATTAATGAAGATCTAGGAGGGAATGTTGTGCCGAAGGTGTTAATTGTCGATGACGACCCAGGCTTACTTAGGATTATTAAGTTCAGTCTGGAGGACGTCGGTTTTGAGGTGGATACGGCTGTTAATGGAAAGGAAGCATTATTGAAGGTTGATAACTCCGCTCCCGATATAATGATCTTGGATGTTATGATGCCAGAGATAGACGGCTTTGCGGTCTGCCAGAGGATTAAGAACGACCCTGCTACCAGTCATATTGGTGTTATTATGCTGACTGCTAGGAGGACCACTGAGGATAAGATAATAGGGTTTGATTCTGGTGCTGATGATTATGTAACTAAGCCTTTCGTTCTTTCGGAGTTGGTTGCCAGGGTAAAAGCTCAATGGCGGATCAAGGAGTTACAGAAGCGATTGATCGATGCGGAAAAGAGGAATCTGCTTGCTCAATTAATCATCACCTTGAGTCATAGTATAAACAATCCTCTAACCGTCATCTTTTGGTATTTAGAAGAGTTGCTGAAATCGTTTAAAAATAACAAGATCCCTGAGAATGTGGTCTCTTCTCTAGAACTGATCTTAGAGCATGCCAATAAAATTAAAGAGATTACGGACAAACTTCGCAAGATAGAGGAACCAGTGCTTAGAAATTATTGGAGAGAGGAGAAGATGATAGATCTTGACGAATCGATTCGAAGAGCCCAGTCCGATATCGAATTCCTTGAGGAGTTGGAAGATAAAAAATGAGGTTCGATCGCGTCCAATTTTCGCTAAGAGTCTATTTCCATCCTATAAGGAGGTAGAGGAGATGAAAATAAAGGGTTATATGATTATATCTTTGCTTATAGTAGTTTTCTTCCTTGTTCTTGAAGAGGATGTATCCGCCAACGGACAACTGGAATTTGAGTTAGCTATGTCTATCTATCCTCGGCAGGGATTAGCAAGCGAGATCGAGAAATTGGAGAGCGAGATCGAAGAAAGGGTCGGAACTTGCGAAGATTATTTCGAGTTGGGGAAGTTATATCTTCAGAACCTGGACTTCGAGAAGGCGGAAGCTTCTTTTGATGAGGTCCTGCGTCTAGATCCCGAATCGATGGACTATCGGGAGGAAATAGCCCGGTTTTATATCGAGAAGATGATGTTCTCCAAGGCAGTAGAGATCTATCTAGAGCTTGGGGAAATAGACCCTTCCGCTAAAGGTAAATACTATACTGAGATCGCCAAGATATATGAGAATCGTCGCAACTTCGATAGAGCTTTGGAATATTGGCAGAAGGTTGTGGAGAGCGAGGAGAGCAATCCGAAACTACATATTCAATTAGCCGAGGAATATATCAGAAATGAGAGATATGAGGAAGCTCAAGCGGAATATAGACGAGCTATAGAGCTAGCACCTGACAATTACGATTATAGGCTGAAGCTAGCTAAATTCTATGAGACGCACAAACGTTATGAAGAAGCTATATCCCAGTATGAGGCGATATTAAGCAGGGATAAATTTAATGAGGATGGACTGCGGAATTTGTTCAACTTATTAGTAAATTTAGCCGAGCTGGAGGAGATATTTTCTGAATTGAAGCAGAAGGTGGCAGGTGATCCCGCTGATTCCCCATCGCTCCTCAGACTAGCTCAGATTTATGAGTATAAAGGAGAGCACCTGAAAGCCTCGATCGAGTATAAAAATTGGGCGAAGGTCGATCCTGAAGGGGGGTCGAGATGGCTCGAGGTAGGAGATATCTTTATTCGCCTTCGTATGTTCGCAGAAGCCAGTCGAGTATTTATGAAGGTGCTGTTGGAGTATCCCGATCGATGGGATGAAAGAGCGCTTTTTGGCTTGAACGAATCTTATCTCTATCAATTCACTCCTCTTGATACCGTCCTCGCGGAAGGAGATCTGCTCCCTGGCTTTATGGATGAGAACTCAGAGCCGGATCTTCTAGGAGGAGCAGTTTCGGTTCTCTTCTCGAATCTTCAAGATCCCCTTCAAGATTTTGGAGTGATGAGAAATCGCTACTTTAACCAAGCCTTGGGGATAGAAGGAATGAAGAGGTTTATAGCCGAATATCCTGAGAGCGATTTAGGGGATGACGCTTACTTAAAGATCGCCACCGCCTATTATGAGATGAGGCGTTTCTCAGAGGCTATAGCGGAATATAGGATTTTGTTAGAGGAATATCCTCATCCGAAATTCGATGATCTAAGTCTATTAGGGGTTAAGAGGGGTAATTACTCCTCAGTTTCAACTGAGGATATGGACCCTGCTGGATTGGTGCTTATGCGGATCGCCGATTGTTATGAACAGATGAAGAGATATAGAGAAGCGATCGCCACTTACAGGACTATCCTTGAGAGATTCTCGACTGACGAAACACAACGAAAGTTAAGAAGGGAAGCTTTGGATAGCATAATAGATATATATACTCGCCAAAAGAGGTATCAAGAGGCGGTAAGTGAGTATAAGGAGGAGATAAGAAGGGATAGAAGCCCAGAGTTATATAAAAAGTTGGGGAATTATGTTAAATCTAATTTGGGATACTTCGCCGCGATCGAAGTTTATGAGGAGGCTCAAGCGGAATTCTCCGAGTCACTAGATTTTGTTCGAAGCTTGGGCTGGTTGTATATATATAATAATTATGATCAGAAAGCGGTAGATCTATATTAGAGGTATCAATTCCTGGATAAGGAGATACAGCAAAGGCTCTTTGAGACTTACAGTAAATATATGATGCTCCCTATGATCTTAAAAGAAGTTCAACGAGAGCTTCTAACTGATCCCGATAACCCCCAATTGAACAAGATCGAGGGAGATATATATATCTGGGAATCTCGCTTCGAGGAGGCTGTCCCTCTCTACGAGAAGTTGGTTGAGCTCATACCCTATCGAGAGGAATTTAGGATCACCTTGGCTAAGCTCTATCGTTCTTTCGGGGATTATAGATCTGCGGCGGAACAATACGCTAAACTGACTATGATCGATCCTTATAACAAGAATTATCGGATCACCCGAGGGGATATCTTGGCTCAAGGGGAGGTGGGGGATGAAGAGGAGAGGATCTCTCCCCCTGAGGAGGCGAAGGAGGCTTGGGAATCGATAATCGAGACCGATCCCAATGATCTATCTTTGTATAAGGAACTAGCGGCTATCTACTGGGATTATTATATGTTCGATGAGGCGATTCAATCTATCTTGCGTGCTAGAGAAGTGTCCAGGAATGAAAACCTCTTCGCAGGTGAGCTGGCCGCTTTATACGAGTTGAAAGGTGCTTATACGCAAGCTATTGACGAATATATCAGGATTTTGGAGACCGGTCAGGAACCAGAGAGTGGGCATTATTACGAGGAATATACTCCCACGGAGAGGAAATTGTTGTATCTCATAGATGAAGAGGAGATGTTTCCGCTGATCGAAGAGAGATTCGAGAAGGCGATCGCCTCTCGTCCTACCTCGGGAAAGTTATATTTAGAGCTTGCTAGGTTGTATCTATATCTGGAGAAAAGCGATAAGGCGTTATCGACTTATCAGAGAGGCTCGGAAGCGATCGAGGATATAGACTTCCACCTGAACTTAGCCGATATCTATGGTGGTTATAGACGCTTCGATCTTCAGGAGAGGGAGCTCCTTTATGTAGTTGAAAAGCGTCCTAAGGATATCACCTATCTAGGGCTTCTCGCGGGCTTCTATATGAACAGGGAAAGATATGATAAGGCTTCCGAGATCTGTCGAAGGATGGTGGAGATAGAACCGGCGGAGGAATCGCATAGAGCCTCCTTAGCAAAAGCTTTATTGGAACTTGAAGAATTTGAAGAGGCGGAGGAGATATATCTAGCGCTTGTAGAAGCTGATCCGACCAACATATCATATTACACTCAATTAGCGATCGCCTACTATAGGCAGGGAAGGGGAGAAGAGGGGATCGAGATATATAATAGGGGGATAAAGCGGCTCTCCCAAGATGAGAGCCTGAAGAACGCGATGAATACTCTCAAAGTGAGGCAGATCTATCTCTATTCTGCCTTGGGGATGTATATCGATGGGTTAGCGGCTTATGAGCGGATGATCAATAAAGAGCCTCTGGTAGAATGGATACTCGATTCCGCTTATCGCTTAGCTAAGGAACATAATCTTCTTGATAAGTTGATCAGCTATTATCAAGAGGTCTCAGCGGAAGCTCATCGTAACTATCGCTGGAATGTGGTTCTATATCGAATCTTTATGAAGGAGAATCGCTATCAGGAGGCGCTTCTGCAACTCGAAAAGGCGGTCGGGCTGGAGCCAAGCTTGGTATGGTTGAGGCAGGAGTTAGCTGAGCAATATCGCCGATTGGGGAAGTATCAGAAAGCGGTTGAGCAGTATGAGGAGATAATCTTTCTGGGAGGAGAACCATGGAGTTGGTATGAGGCTATCGGCTATACCTATGCTGAGGCGGGAGATTTGGAGAACGCCAAAGTTTGGTGGGCGAAGCTGGCGGAGAGAAGTCCGAATGAGCCTTACACTCATTCTAAACTCGCAAGCCTCTACGAGAGATATAGGCTATTCGATGATGCTATCGCTGGGTATGAGAAGGCGGCTAAATTGGCAGAGGCTAGGAAAAACTATTCTCTAGGTTTTTATGAATCGATCGGGCGAGTATATGAAGCTCAAAGGGATTATATGAAAGCGATCGATATATATATTTCCCTCTATGGTCGTTCGAGCAGTAGCTATTCTCGAGAACGATATTTGGAGATGATCTTCGATGTCTATGAGAAATTGGATAATCTTAACTCGGTAATTGAGGGCTATCAGAAAAACTTGCCAGCTAATTTGAGTAACGTCGCCTATCTCAAGCTATTTGCTAGAATCTGTCTGCTTCAAAATAACTATGAGAAGGCTCTGGAACTTTATAAACGCGCGCTAGAGATCGCCTCTTCGGATAAGGCTGATCCATATTCCGCTATAGCTGATATATACCTGCCTCGAAAGATGTATAAAGAAGCGATAGAGATTTATAATAAGTTACTTCTGCTTAACCCGGCAGAGGGAGGATATTATGGACATATAGGGGAATGCTATTTCGAGTTGGGAGATGAAACCGAAGCTTGCCTCTATTGGCAATCGATCCCAGATTTAGGAGAGAGGGATCCAATGAGGTATGGACAATTAGGGGAGATCTATTTCAGAGAGGGTATGTATCGAGAGGCGAAGGAGCAATTGAGTAAAGCTCTATTCTTAGCTGAATCTTATCAGAAGGGGACCTATTACGAGCAGTTAGGCGAGATCTATTTCGCTGAAGGGGATAAAGATAAAGCCGTTGAGACTTGGAGGAAGATCGTCGAAGCCAATCCGGAGGATGCTCAGCTCTATTTCCGCTTAGCAGATGTATTCCGAGATCATAAGCTTTATCTCCCAGCAGTTTCCGCTTTAGAGGAAGTGCTTCTGCTCTATCGAGGAAAAGAATATCATTATAGATGGAGAGATGCTGATGAGGAGATAGATAACATCTACGAAGAGGCTAAGAGGTTCGATCTGCTCATCGCTAAGTATAAAGAGCGAATAGCGAATCCTATCACTGAAGATGAGTATAGAGACTATCTTAACTATCTGAATTTGCTCTCAGCTTATAATAAGAATGGCGATTATCAGAGCGCGATAACTACAGCTAAAGAAGCCTTGACTATCTTGGAGAAGGAGATATCCGAAAGCGAACTTCTCGTAAGAGAGGTGATCCAAACAGATGGCAAAAGGATCAAGCTCTTATCAGAATTAGCTAAGGCTTATAAGGAAAGCAGGGATTATGAAAAAGCTATAGATACTTATGAACTCCTGCTTGATCTCGATCCTCAAAATAATTTTCATTATGTAAACTTAGGGGAGATATACTTCGCCCAAGGCGATAAGGAGAAGGCTCTAGCAATCTGGAGGAAGATGGTGGAGGTTAATCCAAATCAATCCTCTACCTATCAACAGTTAGCGGAGACTCTAGATAAATATGAGTTCTATGGAGAAGCGGAGGAATCCTGGCGAAAGGCGATCATCTTAGATCCTAATATTATGCTTTATCGCTATAATCTGGCGGAAACGCTCTTCCTCGAGAGGAATTATCAGTCTGCTATCGCCATTTATCTTGAGCTACTTTATATATCGGACGATCTTGAGATTAGGAAGAAAGCCGAGGAAGGTCTATTCAAGGCTTATGTAGAGGGGAATCTATTAGATTCTGCTATCGCTGAATTCTCCGAGAGAGTTCAACACCTTCCGGAATTAGTTGAGCCTCGGTTGGCTCTAGGATTGGCATATCAGCTCAAAGGAGAGTTCGATCGGGCGCTGGCTGTTTATCAAGAGGCTCAAGGAGTCGATCCATATAATTTAGAGGGGCATTTCCAGTTAGCGGTTATTTATCGGATAAAGGGCGATAGCTATGAGGCAGATAGGGAACTCGAACGACTATTTATGTTGAATCCCGAGAGGTATGAGGATTTCGAGAGGAGATATAAGAAGAGATTGGCGGAGCTAGGGATAACCTATAAGCCTTATGAAATGCCTGAGCCTAAGCTTTTGATCGCTCTTCGCAGTTATGCGCCTGCTTGGTCGCCTGATGGGAAGAGGATAGCTTTCCACTCCGCTCTGGTAGAGGGAGAAAATTCCGATATCTGGGTATATGATCTGGAGACTGGACGCTCTACTCAATTGACGAATACACCTGGGAGTGATCGCTTCGCTAGTTGGTCCCCTGATGGAGAATGGGTGACCTTCCAGACTCAGGATGAGAGTGGCAAATGGGGGATTTGGAAGGTCCGGACTGATGCGGGCTCTCTAAGTAAGATCATCGCTGATGAGAAGTTCAGTTATCACGACCCTGCTTGGTCTAAAGTGGGAAACTGGATAGCTTTCTACTCCAATATAAGAGGCAATTACGATATCTGGATGGTGAATCCCGAGGGAAGAATGCTTACTCAGTTGACTCAGGAGAGCTTCTCCGATCGCAGTCCTTCCTGGTCATCTGAGGGAAAAAAGATCGCTTTTCAATCGAATCGGGATGGAACCAATGAGATCTGGGTTTTGGATGTGGAGAGCGGCGCGTTCGAGCAGATCACCGATAACGATCGTAATAATGATATGCCTGCTTTCTCTCCCGATGGAGGTAAGATCGCCTTCTTCTCCAATGCGAGTGGAGATTGGGATATTTGGATGATAAATATTGATGGAACGGGAGCTAGACGCTTAACCGATGAGGCAGGGATCGATTTCAATCCTGTTTGGTCGCCTGATGGGAAGAGGATTGCTTTTGAATCGAATCGAGGGGGAAAGAATCAGATTTGGGTTATCGAGATAGCTGAAGATAGCTAAACATATCTATTCTTCTTAGGTGAGTTTTTCAGAATCCTGAAAGGAAAGAAGGGAAATTATGAAGAAGCCTGTAGTCGGAGTTGTAACCTTTACCGATTCTAGAGAAGTAGCCTTATCCACCGAAGCAGAGGAGTATAATCGAGATAATCATAATGAACTGGTGGGATTCTTGGAGAGAGAGGGAGTAAAAGTCATAGATTCTAATAAAGAGTTAGCGAATAGGGATCCTCGTTTCTTCGGATTGAGGACCGAGACCGAGGTCGAGGCTTGCCTAGATCTCTTTAATAGGGAGAAGATCGAGGGGCTTATAATTGGGTGTTGGAAATGGGCTTTTCCCTATCTATGTGTTCGCGTGGTTAAAGAGACCGATGTTCCCACTCTACTCTTCGCTAAAAGTGATATGGCTTGGACTGGGGCTACCTGTATTTCTGCTGTGGGAGCTTCACTTTGGGAGACTGTTCCCAACAGACACGCTCTGACTCATACTAGATTGCGAGATGATCTAAATAAGGTTGCCTCTTGGGTGAGGGGAGTCACTGCTCTGGAGAAGCTCAAGAAGAGCTCGCTCCTTCTGTGGGGAGGAAGCTACTGTCTGAAGATGGAGCATCTTCAGGATGATATCCCCAAGCTCAAATCGTTTTTAGTGGGAGATATATTGACCGAGGATCAATATCTCCTTGTAAAGAGGGCAGATCATATCTTGAAGGAGCGTCCTGAAAGGATAAACGAATTTATGAATTGGTTGAAGAATAACGGGTGTTCTATCGAGTATGATGATAAGATGCTCAACGAGAGTGTATTGAAGAGACAGATAGCTCTGTATCTGGCTAGTCGAGATCGTCTTGGGGAACTCGAGGAGGAGAAGATCATAGGGGTCTCTATAAAGTGCCAGCCTGCGCTCTCGGAAGAGTATGGAGTTACCGCTTGCACTCTACCAGCTTTCCTTCCCTTCTCGGAGGATAGCGAGGGGAAACAGGATATAATCTCCACCGTTTGTGAGGGTGATATCAAGGGATTAATAACTTCTGCTCTCCTCAATCAGATCGTCCCCGATATCCCTCCTCTATTCGGAGATCTCAAATCCGTAACCGAGGATTTCCTGACGATATCGAATTGCGGCGCCTCCTCAATCTATTATGCGGCTAATTCCTCAAAAGCTGAGGAGGTCCTTCCTAACGTATTTATTCGAGGTCAATGTCAGGGCAAGGCAGGTGGGGCAATAGGATATAGAGGAAGAGGAGGAAGGGTCACGGTAGCTAGGCTCACCAGGATAAAGGGAGAGTATCAGATGCAACTGGGGGTGGGGGAAGCTGTTCCTATAACGGATGAGATATTAGATAAGTTTATATGGGCTAAGATGTGGCCAATAGTAGCTGTCGATCTAGGAAGCGATCCAGAATTGTTTCTCAGTATCGCTGGAGCTAATCACTATTCGATAATTCCAGGCGATCGTTCTTGGGAGGTCATCTATGCCTGTCGAGAGGCAGGGATCCCAATCCTGCGTATAGATTCAAATGAAGCTATGGAGAAAGCTTGGTATGAGATAGGAGAGAGGATGTAATCTTTATCCTCTCTCTAATATCTCAGATAAAAACACCAAGAATCTTTATCTTGATGAGTTTCCCCCTCACCTTAACCCTCTCCCGCGAGGGGAGAGGGTTTCTTGAAAGATGAGACTGCTCTCTTTATTTCCCCCTCCCTCGATGGGAGGGGGCAGGGGAGGGTGATTTATATGAGTTCAAGGTTTAAGGGGAAAGAGAGGAGTATCTATGCCTGAGGTCATATGTATGGGGCCGGTAGTAGCTGATGTGATAGTTCGACCCTTCGATCGATTGCCGGAGAAGGGCAAGGTGAGTTTGGTAGATCAGTTGGAGCTTCATCTGGGAGGCTGTGCCCTCAATCCAGCGATCGATCTAGCCAAACTGGGAGTGGGTGTGGGAATCATAGGCAAGGTGGGAAATGACGGATTTGGCAGGTTTATCCTCCAGGAGATAGAGAAAAACGGAATTGATAGTGGAGGAATTAAGATCTCAGAGAGCGATGGCACTTCCGCAACAGCAGTAATCGTCTCCTCCGATGGAGAACGTTCTTTGGTTCGATACTACGGGACTGATAATACTTTCAGTTTGGATGACATCGATTGGGAATTGATCGAATCCACTAAGGTTCTACATATCGGAGGAGTCTTTATGCTTCCTAGCTTAGATGGAGAACCCACGGTCGAGATCTTAAAGAAGGCTAAAGAGTGGGGGATAACCACTTCCATAGGAACTGCTTGGTCATTGAGGGGATGCCCTTTTGAACTGATAAAGGATTACTTCAACTACACCGATATCTTTATATCAAATTATGAAGAGGCGGAGAGTATCACCGGCAAAAGCTCGATAGATGAGATAGCTGATGCATTTTTGAGCTATTCTGCGAAGAGGACGGTTATAACTTTGGGAGGGGAGGGTTGTTATATATGCACCCCTGATATGAGAAAACAGATATCTCCGTTCAAAGTCAAGCTCGTCGATGCTACCGGAGCAGGAGATGCCTTCATCGCTGGCTTCTTAACTGGAGTGGTGAAGGGGTGGGATCTCGAGAAGACCGCGATCTTTGCTAATGCAGTTGGCTCTCTCTGTGTAACCTCAGTGGGAGCGACTACAGGCATCAAGAGTTTAGAGGAGACTTTGAGGTATATTAAGTCCTCACATTCCTCGGATATCCCCTAGAAATAATCTTATGTAGTCTTAATCCGATCTTTAATTCCCAGTGGGAGGAATAATATGGATGATGAAAAACTTAATATCGGTTTCGTAACTATAGCTAGTAACCCTTATTTCGATATGAACTACTCTAAGGAGATAGCGGATCGATCGGTATCCGCTCTGAATAATTTGGATGCCAATATCATAGTTTCTCCCCCGGTGATGATCACTGATGAATCGGCTATGCAGACTTTGACTAGCCAAGCGGAGATTAAAGGCCGGGAGACTGCTGATATGTTTAGAAGAAATGCGGTTGATCTCGTGATCCTTCAAAGCGGCTGCTTCAATCTCGATAGCGTCGCCTTGGCGGTAGTTCAGGATATAGATGTTCCGATAATCATCTGGGCTTTTCCTGATGAGGTATCATCAGGGACTCTTCGGTCTAACTCGCTCGCTGGGGCGATTAGCAATAACTCCGCTCTTGGCAAGATGGGCAAGGATACCCATTTTGTATTGGGAATGCCCGGGGATATCGGAGCTATGGAGCCGATTCGGAGAATAGCTAGACAAGTCAGCACCTTAAAGAAGTTGAGGATGACCAAATTAGGGGCGATAGGAGGGAATGATACCGGTTATTACGTGGCTGCTTACAATGAGATGTTACTCAGGGCTACCCTAGGAGTGGAGATCATTCACTTCGAGCTATTGGAGTTTTTAAGCGAATACGATAAGACCGATATGGAGGAGACGCGACAAGCCGCAGAGAAGATGACAGAGGATAAGATATGTAATGTAGAGGAGAACGATCTAATTAAATCTGCCGCATTATATTTAACCCTCAAGAGATTCTCGGAAGAGCGAGGACTGGATGCAATTACTATTCGCTGTTGGCCCGAGCTTAAGGATGAGCGAGAGTTAAATCCCTGTTTTGCAATATCTTATCTAGCTGATGAGGGCTTCGTAGTCGGTTGTGAATCGGATGTAAACGGGGCGGTGACTATGTTACTCCATCACTACCTCACTGGTCATCCCTCTTTCTTCGCTGATCTAATCCGAGTAAATGAGAAGAGAAATACTGCTCTAATGTGGCATTGTGGCTCAGCGGCTTGCTCTCTAGCTAGAAATACTCATCAAGTATGCCTGGAGAAGCATTCCCTAGGAGGATCGACTACTGTGGATTTTGTGTTGAAGCCGGGAAGGGTAACTGTATCTCGTCTTGGGGAGAAGGATGGGAAATACCGGATGTTCGTAACCACTGGTGATGCGGTAGATACGGATGTGGCTTTAAGGGGAAACTGTCAGGAGATAATGTTCGATAGATCTGTCAGGGAGGTGATGAATACTATATTCTCTCAGCATATTGAACATCATTTCTGCATAGGATATGGGGATATATATGAAGATATTTTAGGGGTATGTCGTTTGGCTAATATTCCAGTAATTACGGTATAGGATAGATTATCTCATTTTTCTGACTAGGATAAGAGCTTATCCTGAATCTCAAGATAATCCTCGTAGATCCTTTGATATTTACCAACTTCTTCATCTTCAGGCTCGACTATAATCGTCTTGATAGAGCTTTGCCTCAAAGCATCATCATAATCGCGATATAAACCGCTCCCTATTCCAGCTAGCATTCCCGCTCCTATCAATGCCATTTCCACGGTTTCTAATATCTGTAACCTTTTCCCCAAAATGTTGGCTATAAGCTGGCAGAAGAAGGGACTCTTAGCGCCTCCTCCGAATAGTATAACGCTTTCCACCTGGCTAGATAACTCCTGCACTATATCCAGATTAGCTTTTAGCTGGAAGACGATTCCCTCCAGAACAGCCCTCACCATATCAGCTTTATCAGTTGAGAGAGTTATTCCGTAAAAAGCCCCTTTAACGTTGGCTTTCCAGTAAGGGGAGGAAGCAGATGCTAGATGAGGATAAAAGAATATACCCCTTGACCCAGCGGGAGAGTTCTTAGCTAATTCGTTTAACTCATCGTAAGGGTCAGTTCCCTTGATCTTGGCTATCCTCTTCTCCTCTCCTCCTAAATTGTCTCTGAACCATCTATAGCTTGCTCCAGAGGTGGATACCACTCCCTCTAATATCCAGTGGTCCTTTAGAAGATAGGCACAACAAGGTATCCTCATCCTCCCATCCAGCGATGGCTTGGCCGTAGTTGCCAGAATGGCGGAGGCTGTTCCTAAGGACATGCCGATCTTTCCTGCATCCATTCCCGCGCCTAAGGCGGCACACTTTTGATCCTGCCCTCCTAATACCACCGAAGTTCCGACTGCTAATCCTGTCTCCTCAGCGATCTTATCATTCACCTCACCGACTATAATCCCCGACCATTCTAAATTCGGTAATTTCTCTCTTGGTATGGAGAACTCATCCAATAGTTTAGGGGACCAATTCGTCTCTCTAATATCGTAGAGAAGTGAGCCTGAGGCTATTGAGTGATCGGTTATAAACTCCCCGGTGAATTTATAGAGGAGATAATCTTCCGCCATTAAGAATTTATTCGTCTGCTCGAATAATCTTGGGTTATTCTCCCTAAGCCAGAGAAGTTTCGGCAGCCCATAAATAGCATCTATTCTTCTCCCGGTGAGGTGAAATATCTCGTCGTTCGTGAACTTATCCTCTATCTCGCCAATCTGACTCTCCGCTCTTCTATCCAACCAACAGATGGCGTTCATCAGAGGTTGACCTTCATCATCGAGTGGAACGAAGGATATCCCTTGCGAGCTTACAGATAGAGCTTTGATCTCCTCGGCTTCCACCTCGGCTTTCTCCTTCGCCTCCTTTATAACCTGTTTGGTCAACTTCCACCATATATGGACATCTTGCTCCACCTCGCCTTTATCCCCTTTTAACAGAGGGTATTCGGCATAACTAGTCCCTAATATCCTCATATCTTGAGATAGGATCAGAGCTTTGCAGGCGGTAGTGCCTAAATCTATAGCTAGTAGTTTATCCCTCATCTCTTGTCAGCCCCTCAGTAAGAGAGATATCTCCCCTGTGAGAGTAAAATTCCCGAATAAACTTCACATAGTTATCTAGAATAGCCTCCATTATAGCTTCTCCAGTCTCAGCGGAGGCAACCGTAGGATCTCCATAGATACCGGTCTTGCTCTTCTGCACACCCCAGGTGGACCAAAAGGCTTTCTTGCCTCCAACAAAGTTATCGCCAGGGATCGATTCGGAGTGATACTCCATCACATCTTCGGAGGTCGCTTTATCCATATCAACTTGCTGACCGAAGTATAACATAAGCGAGGTCTCCCATTCTCCGCCGTGAATGCTTCCTCCAACCTCCGATCGTCTTATCTGAGAATACCTCTCGGCGCTCATCGTTGCTGGAGAGGTTATGGCTACATATATTCCATATTTATCGGCTATCTCTCGAATAGCTACTCTTAGCAATCCATGGTGATGTCCATGAGCATCAATGAGCATTATCTTCTTAAAACCCATCTCGATTAGAGAAGCACATATATCAAAGATCATATCCATTACCGCCCTAGTTCGGACTCGGATGGTCCCTGGCCAGCGGGTCATCTCCTTGGTGGAATAGCCTGACCACACTGTGGGCATCACCAGTAAAGGTATCTCATCCTTTAACCTCTCCCCGACTCGCCTTGCTACCTCGGTGGCGATCATCACATCGGTCGATACGGGAAGATGTTGCCCATGCTCCTCGATCGTTCCCACTGGTAATATGATAAGGGTATTACGAGATATAGCGGATTCGAGCTTGGGCCAACTTTGATCGGCGAAGTATAGCGACATATTAAAGCCTCCTCAATCGCAAGTTAAGGGCGTGATATCGAGCATCGAACAGATCCTTAGCAGATCATCTTTGATATCGGAATAACTCAGAAGGTAGTGATTCGATACCACGTTCTTCAAAAAATCTCCGGAGTGATAATTTAACCTAACACGACATATAGGGAAGAGAGGTTTTCCTCGGTGATTCCTTCGATATCCCTCTTCTACTACTCCCTGAGCGATGTGCATTCGATACTTATCCTTCCCGGCCTCCAGACGAGCGATCGTTACCGCTCCAGTCTTAGGGGCAGTGGAGAATACGACTCCCTCTTCTCCGATCTCGTGAATTTGTTGTTCGATCCTAATATCCCCGGTGGTTAGGGAGGGAGCTATGAAGCCACAGGAGGAGAAGTAGATATCCTTCCCTTCAGCATTTATAAAATCGGAGAAGAAGGAGGGCCTCATCGTCAATCCCTTTATAAGCATCATCGTGATTAAGCCGTGAATATCGCCCTCGCAAGTAGCAACGCCTCCCTCCTCAACTATGAGAGAGAGGGGAATACAAACACAGCCGATAGTTCGTGATATCTCGTGTTGACATTTGATAGTGATCGCATCTAACTCGAATTCCTCGATTATCTTTTCTAAGGCTATGTTCATCAGAATGCTGTTTAAAGTGGGCTCTTTGAGCTCATCTTTAGCTAGAGGATATTTCTCGACTAAAGCTTCATATCTCTTCTCAGCCTTATCAATCCCGATCTCCTCCATCTTCTTCACTAGATAATAGTTATCTATATGAACAACCTCTGGACCAAGCTTATCTTTGACGCTCAGATGATCGAAGGTAGCGGTATACATCCCCATAGAGGCATACCCGATCAATCCTAAACGACTTCGGCGTAAATCCCTCACGATCTGGCTGGCTTTAGCCTCCTTCTTCAATACCTCTGTTATCTCCTCTGGCAATCCATAAGCCCAAGGGATATCCAGCCCCATTCGCTCTATCGTTCCCTTAACTACTGCGAATCCTACGAGAGAGCCAGTGGACATCCCCTCGATCATCGGAATAGACCAGAGGAACATCGGACGATCCGATATCTCTTTAATCGCGCTTACTGGGACTGAGGCATTTATCCAAGTGCTGAAGAAGATCACCACTAGATCGGGGTCGCTTCTTAAAAGTTCTTTAGTCTTTCGGATGGATTCGGACATAGTGAAGGCTTTGCCGATGTATACTACCTCGCAATCCTTCTTTAACTCCTCCATAGCTTCCTCTAAGATGGGATCAGCTATATCGTGAGGATAGACATCCATACAGACATTTATTATCCCGATTATCGGTTTTCTCATAAACACTTCGCGGTTCGGAGATCCCCCACATTAGGCGAAGCATATCCGGATTTTTGATTGGGAGGAGGAGAACCGCTCTCCTTTCTCTTAAATTAAATGGTTTCAAATATTCGCTAGTGAGATCAAGATATAATTCCTCCTCACCCTATCCCACAAGGGGAGAGGGGATTCTTGAGAGAGGCGATTCCTCTTATTTCCCCCTCCCTTGACGGGAGGGGTTAGGGGAGGGTGTAAAGGAAACTTTTTAAAAAGGGAGCTTTTTTACCTTGAGTCCTATTTGAAGCAAAAGTTCCCTTTATTTAAGGTGGGTTCGAGATCTAACAGGAGAGAAATCTTCAATAGCCCGATTAATTCGGCAAAGACCAACGGTCGTTGGAGTATGTCAATCTACTAATTCGTATCCTCGGTGTAGCGCCTCTAAATTCATATCCTCAGTGCCTTCTGGGACCCTCGCTTGGATCGATTGTTCTAACATCTCGATGCTAACTATCCCTTTCTCCCTTACCCTAGCTAATTTGGCGATAGTTCCTAAAGCTACGATATTGGATATGATCTCATTTCCTATTTGACGAGCAGTCTGCGCTATAGGAAGGCGATAAATCAATCCTCGGGCGAATTCTATATCGCTTACATAAGTCGAATCCGCTATCATAGTTACGTATTTAATGGGATGTTGCAGATGAAAATTATAAGCCTGCTGAGACAGGATCAGGAGTATATCAGCCCCGATAACTTTGGGATAATCTATCTCTCCTTCACTTATGATCACATCAACTTGGGAGTTCACTCCCCGCACCCCTGCTCCGTGGGATTGGGTATAAGTCGCATTCTTCCCTTCTAGAACAGCAGCCTCAGCTAAGATTATACCTGCTAGAATAAGTCCTTGTCCTCCCAAACCACTCATTCTTATCTCGTAGCGGTCATCCATACAATTTACCTCTTCTTACAACTTGGCTTCCTTGCTCCTTCCACGCTTCATCTTCTTCGGTTCTAGACCAGCCAATTCCTTGGCTCTAGCTATTATCTTCTTCTCATATTCCTCGGTGAATTCTGGCTTATCAGGATCGTTTACGAACTCCCCAATCGCGAATTTACCGTCTAATTCCTCATCGGGGATCACCTCTCCGTCCTTGACTTTAATAGCGCGATCTCGTTGCCACTTTAACATCTCCACTGGGGAACTGAATCCATTGAGTCTTCCGAAGTTGGTATAGCAATGGGTTATAACTTCTATCAGAGAGAAACCTTTGTTCATAATACCTCTCATAATCAGTCTGGTCAAGAGATGGACGTGATAAGAGGTGCTACGAGCAACATAAGTGGCTCCTGCACCTGCCGCTAATTTGCATATCTCGAAGTTATGCTCGATACTCCCATAAGGAGCGGTAGTAGCATATCCTTCATAGGGAGTGGTTGGAGAAGCTTGTCCTCCAGTCATCCCATATATTCCGTTGTTAAAGACGATGACATTCAAATCGAGATTACGACGAGCGGCATGGATCAGGTGATTCCCACCGATGGCTGTGCAATCTCCGTCTCCAGTGAGGACAAATACATTTAGGTTGGGATTAGCTAACTTTATCCCGGTGGCAAAAGGGATCGCTCTTCCATGAGTGGTATGTAGAGTGTTGAAATCCAGGTAACCCGAAGCTCTTGCCGAACACCCTATCCCCGAAACCACTACTACATTATCTTTATTCAATCGTTTCACCCTATCTATCGCTCTGATAAGCGCTCCCATAATTATCCCGTTGCCACATCCAGCACACCAGATATTGGGAAATTTACCAGGGCGTAGATAGTTCAAGACCGCATTTGCCATATCATCGCCCCTCTAAATCGGCATCCTATAGTTTGGAGTATTCACTTCGATATTTCCCCAATTGCATTCTTATAAACTCCTCGATCCTGGGAAGATAAAATACATCTAAGAATCCGCCTTCCCTCGCTATCCCGCCTGCCTCCTCATAGCTGGATATGATCTCTCTAAGTTTCGTCTTCGCCTCTTCTTTTCTACCATTTTTAAGATCTTCTTCCATCTCATCTGTAAGTAATAGAGCGCTTCTTATCGAGCGGGCATACTCAAAGTTGACCTTTGCTCGGTTAACCCTTCTCTTCATTTGCCCATTACTGATCTCGAAGGCTTTCTCCAGATACCCCTCGCACTTAGCTAAGAGCTTATAAGGGATAGTTTTTAGATAATCTGGAGAGTAATAAAGGCAGCACGAATCATCGCTCTCTACACCCTCTTTGAAGGTCGTAAAGTAATTGAACATCGCTTCTCCTGCCTCGCCATAGTAAGCTCTACAGTAGTCAGCTACGATATCCTCCACCTTTTGTTCTGTCTCCCAGCAAAGTCTGCTATAGGCATAAGCTGTCAGGTTATACTGAGCCCATTCCTCGGGTTTGTATTCGAGAACGAAACCATTTATCCTATTTTTCTTATGATATTTGAGGTCTTGAGCCAGGATGTTCCAGGCGGGATAGGGCAAGGAGAGATAGTCCGGAAAGAGGTAGTATTCGAAGAGGATCAGTGGTCCTTTTGTTATCTCTCGCCACTTCTCCAATAATTCCCGGTATCTATTATTTCGGGGACAGGATTCGTGATATAGGGAGTGTTTTACACATCTCCTAAAGGGAGCGAAGGTTACTATAACATTCTCCGGAAGATCGAGATCGACAGGGGGGTCGATATAGTTATGATAAGCTAGAGAGCTGATGAGCTTATCTGGGTATTCTTTGGAGATGGCGTCAGCTACCTGTTTGATAAAGCTGAAGTATAGGTTGGAGTAGGAGGGCTGTTGCGCCCAGAAGGATTCGAAATCTCCTCCTGTTTTATCGGTTGTATCAGCTATCCATTTAAACCCGCTTTGATCGGATGATTCCGGTGGTTTACAATTCTCGCACTCACACCAACCAAATCTGTCATTAGGGTAAAGTCCGATTATATCGATCGAGGGATTACGACGAATAAAAGATAATATTCGATCGATCACCTCTTGAACCAATTCAGGATTGGATAAGCATAATTGACTATTAGGATTCCTCTTCCCGTCTATTAGAGAAAAATATTGAGGGTGTTTCTCGAAGTAATCCTTGGGGGGTATCCAGTAATAGAAACTATGATGGCTGGCTTCTAGGTCCAATCCCCTTCGTTTGATCTGAGGGATTATCATCCCCCTTGATTGTTCAAAGGATTCCCCCAAATTTAGGTTAATCATGAAGCAGCTCAAGCGATTCTTGCCCATCCAGTCTATCATAAGGTTTACTCTCTCATCTATTGGTGAGTAGTTGGTAAAGGATCTGTGAGAGAAATCTGGATTAGACTGGATATCAACGCTGTCTAAGGATATAACAGGAGAGTAGGGGATAACTTCTGTCTCCTTTCCCCAAGAGGGCCATCTTATCCTCAAGAACTTCTCTAAAAAAGCATAGATGCCAGTTAGTATCCCTCGCATATCTTTACTGGCGATGATCAGGTTATTATCTGAAACCGAGATCGAATAACCACTTTTATCAAGGGAGGCAACCTTTGAACTTAATTCAGCTAGATCGAAGGTGAGGTCATCTGGCTCACTTACTAAGATGAGAGGAAAGGGATAATCTTCCACTTCAATCGTTATATCAAGCTTAGTTAGGGAGGCTTTATTTATATAATTGGATAGTTCCTTAGCGGCAAAGATCTCTGTCTCCGAAGCCGAAGAACGAAGGTGAATCTCATAGTAACTTGTTCTATCTTTGGCTAATATCATTTAATTTCTCCTTAAAAGTAGTTATTAAGATGGACTTCTCTCGCAAAATTGGAGAGGGTAACTTACTCCCAATCCTCTGAAATTTCCTTTTAACCAAAGCTAAGAGCTATTTTGTCTCTACCCCCTTGCTTCATTGATCCTCTATTTTACATATTAAGGATCTCTAATATAATCTCATACTCCTCTCAAAGAGTATATATAAAGTATAGGGTAAATATCTGAAATTGTCAAGTGTTTTTTGGCAAATCAATCTCCTAGCCTGAAGAGTAAGGATCTTCAAGCCATATTCTATTTTTATAACATAAGTTGAGGAAAATTCAGTAGGATCTCTTAGGATCTATAAGATAGGAAGGCGGGTGAGGTTTATAACTATCTACTCACTTTATAAGGACTTCTTTACTTTTGTTCTACCTGCTACTTCTGATCTATGGGGAGCTTATCGAAGATATTATTTAGAGCCTCATAAGGACTTTATGGAGAGCTACTTAAAATCTTTTCCCCACCTAACCGAGGAGAATCTAGCGGATAGAGTGAGGAATATCAAGAAGGAAGATTATTCTCCTCTGATCGAGTTATTGGATAGCTGCGAAGTAGAAGGTATAATAAACTCGACTTTGCAGAAGTGTAAAAAGTTGCTTCCTCGAATTGATCTACCAGATGTATATCTTATAATAGGCTTTTTCAGTCCTGATGGATTCGTCTTGGAGGTGAAGAATAAGCCGGTGATCGGTATAGGATTGGAGAGATTTTTCGATTTTGATGGGCTTCCTGTAGTATTAACCCATGAATATGGACATTACGGACTGCGTTGGTTAAGAGGTATAGAAGGCAAGAATCCCACTCTTTTAGAGGTATTACTAGCTGAAGGATTAAGCATCGCATTCTCTAAAGCAGTCTTTCCTGATAAGCCATTGTATAAACTCCTCTTCTTCTCTCAAGAGAGGTTGAATTGGTGTAGGCAGAATGAAGGATATTTATGGAAATGTATAGAGAGGGATTTTAAATCTACTGATATAGAAGTGATAGGCAAATATCTATCTGGTATCGGGGAAGGTGAAATTCCCCCTCGGGTAGGCTATTATTTGGGATATAGGCTTGTGGAAGAGAGAACGGAAAGCATTGAAGAACTATTATATTTAGTAGCAAGATCACAAGTAGAAGGATTTTGGCCACCGAATCAATAAGAGCTGTTGATCTTCATTACCAACAGCTCTTATGTAGCTTTTTTATAGAGTTACTTTTCCTGTTAAAACAATGCGCCTCACTATCTCAGTGAGGCGCATTATAAGAGGGGATAAGGGGATGGGTGGTGGAAGGATTAGGGGATCCAAACATTGTAGGCTTTTATACTAGCTCTTGATAAGCTCTTAACTTTGTCCTCAGAAGCTATTTTAATTACAGCTCCCAAGGATAAACTTTTAGCTTTTTCTGGTTCTAAATCGAATAACTTGATAAGCTCTTGGGTTACTAGCTTGGCTATCTCTAGCAGATCGCTATCTGGATATAGAGCTAAATACTTTTCTACGAGCTTATCTACCATCCTGATCGCTAGCTCTAATATGGCTCTATCTTCCCTCTGCTTAAAATATTTATTTAGCAGATAGCCCCCAATAATCGGAATAAAAGCCACAATTATCATCTGGATTAATTGAGATATCTCTGGATTGATATTCATACTTCGATTTTTCTCCTTTCTGTTTAATCACCTAAATAGGATATTATCAGTCCTATCTATAGTATATCCAAGCCTTGTCTTAGAGTCAAGGAAAGAAAGTCTCCTTTGCCATCAGCTTGCTTCTCTACGAGCTCTAATAATAGGCTATTAGGGGGAAGATATTCAATAAAGCCCGGGTCAAAGGGAGATTTTACTAAAACAAAAAAAACTTGCCTCTCTCGAGATCGAAAGACAAGCTTTAGATTACAAATTGATTAACACAGATATTATTATCTTAGTATTGACAATATCGTATTACGGGGAAAGACAGAAAGCCCTTGTGTATTTTGCCATGTTAAGTGGCAGGCCCGGCAGGACTTGAACCCGCAACCGCCGGTTTTGGAGACCGGTGCTCTACCAGTTGAGCTACGGACCTGAATGCTATCTTTAAGAAAGCTCCACCGTATTACAAGTAAGGGTTCTATTTATGCCATCTATCTTGTGGAAGCTATTCATGACCAGCCCGGTGAGGTCTTTATAGGTATCTGCTTCTACAAAGGCTATTATATCATAAGGGCCAGTGACCGCGTAAGCGGTCTTTACCCCCTTCGAGTTCTTTATCTCGCGCAAGACCTCAGCAGTCTTCCCCGCTGATACCTCTATCATCACATATGCTGATACAGGCATCTATATCCACTCCCTGCTTTTGAAAAGCAAATTAGGGCGCTGGAGGGAATAATGGCACATGCAGGACTGTATCCTTCTTGGTGCCTTGAAGAGGAGTTATAACCTCTACTTCTAATACTCCCTCATTGGGATCAGTATTAACGACGCTGATCTTACTTCTGGGTACCCTGAGCACACTAGTATCTATGCTCTTAACCTGATCACTTTTGTTGATGGAATAAGTTCCCTCTTCCGGCGTGGGGGGAAACACCTGCCTACCCTTACTTCCATCCGCATTCATCGTCCATAGCTTTATGTTTACAGTCAGAGGAACATCAGCGAATGAGATAAGCTTATTATCTTCGGTTAAGAAGTCGAGGACAACTACCGGACCCTGCTGTTCAGTGGGATGCTCTCCCCAAGCGTGCCAATTTACTGTTGCACGTATCCTAGCCAATCCCTTTATGATCGCTGGTCCTATAGCTTCCATAGCAATATTCTGAGTGGTGGTCTCTCCTGCTGTAACTGTAACAGTTTTACTATAATCCTTATAACCGGTAGTTTTGGCTTTAAGTACTTGTTCTCCTGTTGGCACTTCAGTTAGATTATAAGTTCCATCATCGGCAGAGTAGGTCTCTTTATTACCCGCTGTTATCTTAACGGTTGCTAAAGCTGCTCCGCCATTCTTATCAGTCACTTTGCCGGCGACAGTTCCGGTCTTCGCTGGTGGCTGGGGTTGAGGCTTTTCTTCACCGCATCCACTTAATACAGCAAGCATTACTGAAACTGTGATAAAAAATGCTATTAACGTTAAAGATCTCTTCACCAAAAAACACTCTCCTTTCTTAACTCAACTTCGATAGCTAGTGATCAAGGGCTATTCACTAGGAGTAAACAACCACGCGTGGGCAGAGCAACTTTCCTATCTATCAAAGTTGGGTTCTAAAGATAATGCTATATCCCCAACTTTTGACATACTCCAACGACCTTTAGTCGTTAGATTCTGGAGTCAAGCAGCGACAGCCACGTCATGTGGTCGAAACGTTACCATGTCCTCAGCTCCCGGACATTGACGAATGATCATTCGGGTATCTGAGCACCTACCCCGCTGACGGCGCCGAAAAGCTTAAGCGCATCTTCCCATAGGTAGCGGTTGCCAAACATACTGACCTTAGTTGTCAGCTTGCCCTGCTTGTTCAAACCCACCGCTTCCCGCATCAGGTTGGCAGGCGATTCAGGGTCATAATCTTCTTCCTCGGTATATCGGGCACTTAGAAAGCCTCCCAGATATGCTTTGTTGACAGGGAAGCCCTGAGGGATCTCATCTCTGTTGCCCTCGATGCTGGCGAGTTCTAAGTCCTCAAACTCATCGGCAGAGAGATTCAACTTGGTGTTGCTGTCAGGACTGTATTCCATATCAGACTGCTTGTTCAGGAAGAAAATATTGTTATCCAGTTTTATCCATTCATCATTGTTGAAACGGGTATGATCAACACCGGTGAGGATAGAGGCGCCGATAATGTTATGGTGTATGTTGTATTCCATTTTGGTCATTACACGTACACCGTAACCCATATCCATAAAGTCTTTAAGACGGCTCCAGGTGAAGAGTATGGTGTTATTGGCGATCTCCGCACTACCACAGGGTTCATTTTTATCGCCGCAAGTACCCCAAACCTCTATGGCCGCCATCCGGTTTGAGACGAAGACATTATTGGTTATGGTGATAGTCCCGGTGGGTATGCCGCCCTGGATACCGAATTTGGCGCTGTTCAGAAAAACGTTGTTGCTGATTGTGATATCGCCTCCTTTGTTACCAGCCGCGATGGATATACATTGCTCAGTAACAGTAGCTTTCTCCCCCTTGGCTTTCTTGGGGGGCAACAGCAACATACCGGTTTCAACACCTTCCGGCTTGCCTTCAGATGGGGAGTAAGAATTGCGCATACCCATATCAAAGATGAACCCATCCACTACTGTTCCATCAACCTCTTTGGACAACTTAAGGAGAGCTTTGCGAGCCTTGCCTCCGCTTTCATTGTCGGGTTGGAATAGGGTTGGGTGGTCGATCACACTACGCTCAGAGAAGTCTGTTGAGTAGCCACCATACATTTTCAGGGGTTTATCAATTTCCAGATAGCCGATGTTGAACGTCCCGCTGTATGTCCCTTCCGCAATCAACAACGTGTCTCCTGCCTCGGCCTTTTTAATCGCCTTGTCAATATTCTTCATCGGTTCTTCATCGGTTCCCGGATTTTTGTTATTTCCCGTGCTTATGGATACATGGATAGTTTCTGCATAAGCTGTTGGCACGACTAGAACAAAAACCGCTAATGATATGATTATGATCCATCCACCGAATTTCCTGATATGATCTAGCATTCTATTTCTATCCCCCTTTAAAGTAAATTGATGCCCGAACATACACCGCTGATTAAAAACGTTGTGACCATTAGTCCCATTAATTTAGCAAAGACCATCTAGTCGTTGGATGAATGACGAAGAGATCGTAAAAAAGAAGCTGATCACTCCTCTATTGCGACCTAATCATCAACCTTCCGTCATAAGTTCCTTATATTATACCACATAATTCGGGAAAATTCAAACCCTCTGATAGATTTTTTTCAAAAAATTTTAAACAGATCCTATTTTCAGTTGGAAATAGAGAGAGTCGGGCCTAGTCGACCCGACTATCAGCAGTATTTGAAGATCGGATGTAGAATGTTATTTTCTTCTATTTGCCCGATATCATCTCCAACTCTCCTTCGCTTAGCACACTCTTTCCCTCAGGACCGACCTCTATGAAATTCTCTCCTAACTTAACGATGACTCTTTCTCCTAAAGCGAAGTAATCACCAAGCTCCGAAGCGGTAGCTAATAGTTGGAAATAAGCCTCGCTCATATACTCAATCTTAATGGTCTTCTCTCCCTCTGAGTATTCGCTATCTGTCCAAATCTCATTTCGCAGGTAGAAGGTCCTATCTTTCACATACTTGACTACTTCTCTAGCCTCTCCTGCAACTCCTCCTAATCCCTCCACCTCTGGAGGAGCTATTTTATCAGAGACTTTCATCTCCTTGAAAGCTAGGCTCCGGTCAACGGCAGCTTTGCCCCCGCCTTTATCTTTTGCCATAGGAGCCATAGCCTCCTCGGCTTCGTGAAAAAGATCCTCATCCCTCATCCTACTAACTCTTTCCTCTACTAAGAAAGAGGTGTAAGGAGTGATTATCCCATATCTTTTGCTGAGCTGGACTATCTCCTCAACTAACTCTCTATTTTCTCCACTCAGGCGGATTTCATCTAAAAGGTATCCTATTCGCCGAGAAGCCCAGAGGCGAGGGATGAAATCAGTTCCCATATTATAAGCGGGGAAGTTTGCTTCATAGACAAAGTTTTGAATTTCTTCTCCAACGTCTCCACTAAGCTTGATTCCAGTAGTCCCAATATCTCTATATCTTCCTAAGAGGATCAATTGAGAACCCTTGAAGAGATCGGGTAAATCTTGAGGATATAGGTGAGCTACTCTAATTCCTCCAAAATCGAGCTTCAAGTTGGATAGCACGGGTGAACTGATCTTGCTATAGAAGTGGGATACCTTAATCTCGATATCTTCTCCGGGCTGTATGTAATCGGATATCCCTCCATTCTCCCCAGATATCTTGTCCAGAAGTTTGGTATTGACGTTATAACCCACTCCAAAGACGAAGATACGCGTTGAAGTTCGATTCTCACGATTGACATTATCTATTATCCTCTTAATATTAGTCTCTCCCACCGTGGGTAATCCATCGGTTAAGAATACTAGTATTCGGGGCCTGTTGCCTGAAGAGAAGAGAGCCAGCCCCTCTCTGAGAGCTTGATCGATGTTCGTTCCTCCCAAGGCTTCCATCCTTTTTACTTCGCCCGAAGCTTCTTTGATCCGACTCTTCTCAGCAGGGACTAAGGTGTTCCAGAAGGAATAGATATCTGTATTGAAGGTTATAACGTTGAATCTATCATCGGGGTTGAGGTGAGAGAGGACGAACTCCAAGGCTCCCTTAGCCTGCTCGATCTTATCTCCAGACATACTGCCTGAGGTGTCAAAGACGAAGACGATGTCCTTCCCCAGGATCCGTTTAGAGGGGATCTCGAACTTGGGCGAAGCCATTAGGAGGAAGAAACCGTTCTCCCTCCCATCGTTATAGGTCAATAGCGATAAGCCAATGTCCTTCGGGGATACTGTGTAATACAGGAGAAAATCCTTGTCAGGATAGATGTTTGCATCCTCATAACTCAGACTGGCTTGATAATCATCGATCCTGTTGATCGCTATCGTATGGGAAGGGGAATACACAGTCTTTATCGGCTCTGAAGAGGTGATCTTAACGTAGATCGTCACATCCTCCAGGGGTTTTGAGGAGAAACGTTCGGTATCCAAAGGGTAGATGTATTCCAGGAGGTTATTATCCTTCTTCAAGATCTCATTGTATTTCAACTGAACTCTCTTCTCTCCTCCTGCGGGAATAGGAAAGATCCTGGCTTGGAACATATTCCTTCCCACATACTCTAAGATAGCTGGATCTCTCCTTCTCCGAACGATATCCTCATATATCCTTCGCGCTTCATCTTTGTCCAGAAGGCGACCAGTTAGCTTCTCACCATCAACGAACATCGAGAATTCACTAATACTTGCTTCCTCTGGCAGGGGAAAGATATAGGTCCCTTCCAAATCCCGATGAAATTCATTAACAAACACCTGATCGATCTCAGTCGTTACTATCTGATCGTTGATATCGACTCTAACTCGGTGATACTTTATCGCTGGAAGGGGAACATGCTCTACATCTGGCAGTGGATCAGGGATGATGAAGCCATCCGCTAGAGCTTTGCAGGGAAATATCACCAATATCAACCCTAAGAGTAAAATTATTTTAAACATCCTAATACCTCCTTTGAAGTTTTTAACGCGATTCTGCTTGATTGGAAATCTCTATCAACTCTACTCTGATAAAGGCTTTCTTCTCCTCTTTGCCTCTTTCTAAAATATCTTCTAATTCTTTCTTTGCTTGAGCTTCTTCTGCCCTCTCCTTCGTCTTCAATTCATGCTTCACCTTACCCAATTTCTCGATATGAGCAACCGCTTCATAGAGCTGAGGATCGGGTAAGCTTATAAGCATCCAACCTCGCTTCTGTCCTTGTTCATTTTCCCAGCTAGAGAAATCGGTTATATCACCTTTGAACTCTTTCGAGATAGCGATCAATTCCTGCTTACTTCCTTGGAAATCATCGGTTTCTAAGCGGAGGTAAATATGATCGGTTTTCTGTTCAGGAGAAGCGGATCTCCCAAGCTTATCTCTTTCTCCATATTCCTCTTCAGGAGCCTCTGGCAAGATTGCCGAAGCTTCGATCTTCTCATCTTCAATCGGAGGAGCTTTAGCAGATAGCTCCCGACTCTCTTCTTCTCCAGCCTCGAAGCTAAAACTTTGAGGTATCTCCGCAACCTTCGGTATTTCCTCCATTTCTGTTGATTTCGCTTTCTCCTTCTCCTCCGTCTCTTGTGTTGTCTCTGCTTCTGCTACTGGAGAGGGATAATATGTTTTATCGAGCTTTATATCTCTTTTTACAGGAGGAGAAGGTTCCATCTCCGCCTCGATCTGAGTGAGACCTTCTGCTCTCTCTTCTTTGACGCTTAATTCTCCAGCAGATAAGGGTAATTTCTCTCCGACTTTCTCCACACCTAGATAGTTATACCAAACGAATCTAACGGTAAGGAATATGAGGATTACGACAGCGGCAGTAGCTACTCCTCTAATAGGAACTCTATATAGGGAGTTGATAAAATTTTTGAAGGGTGAACCTCTTGCCCCTCGCTCCTCCTCGAGCTTTCTTCTCACCGAGGAGTGAAGATCCAAAGGTGGCTCTATAGCTTTCAGGGATCTAACTAATTCAGCGGTCTTCTTCAGAGTCTTCATTTGATAAGCACAAGTTGGACACTCAAGTAGATGATGCTGAAGTCTCTTAGACTCTAACTGATCAAGTTCCCCATCTATATAGGCGTTTATCAATTCCTTAGCTTCGGCGCAATTCATTGCGCACTTACCCTGATTTTTCATAGACGTAAGGTTCTAATTTCTCCCTTAAAGTTTCCCTAGCTCTACTTATCCTCGATTTAACCGTTCCTAAGGAACAGTTGATCACCTCTGCTATCTCGTTATAGGATAACCCCTGTATATCCCTAAGTATAATCACCGTTCTATGTTCCTCAGAAAGCTCCTCTAAAGCTTCCTGGATATATTCATCGAGTTCTTTTCTTTCCACGATCTCCTGAGGATTCCCTTTATTATCTGGGATATCTCTTTTCAACTCTCCTTCCTCCGACTTCATAGGATCATCGAGGGATTGAAGTTGTAATTTAGATTTTTTTCGCAGTTGATCTAAGCAGAGGTTAGTCACCACTCGATATAGCCAGGTATGGAAACTAGATTTCCCTCGAAATTTCTTGAGAGATTTGTAGATTCGCACGAATGCTTCTTGTGACCAATCTTTAGCCTCCTCATAATTACCAGCGAAGCGATAGACGATATTGAACACATTCCGCTCATAGCGACCTATAAGCTCTTCAAAAGCATCTAGATCACCTCGTCTGCATCTTATGATTAAGGTCTCTTCTACTCGATCTTTAAAAGCTGGTTTGCTAAGTTTTAACCCCAACTCGGAGGCACCTCGATCTAGGGATATTCCCCGCCAGTTTATTTAGACGAAAGTAGGAAGATAAAGTTCCAATTTTAACCTAATATAGAAATCTTCTGCCTTTTGGTCTTTGAACTTCTAATCGGAGTACCATATTCTTAGTT
>CAZSTA010000023.1:0-29071 GCA_964609495.1 uncultured bacterium
CGTTATTGACGATCGTGTAATCCAATTGCCCATCTCCCAGATAATCCAAGACGGTCTTCACGTGATCATAGGCTGTATATCCCTTGGTCTCTCCTCTTTGGGTCATAATATTGCAAACATATATCTTAACTGCGGGAGAACGCCGAATAGCTTGCACTATCTCATCTATTAATAGATTAGAGATTATGCTGGTATAAAGGCTGCCTGGTCCTAGAACTATGGCCTCTGCATTTAAGATCGCCTCTATAGCCTCGGGTAGAGCCTTGACCTCCGCTGGCTTCAAGAATATCTTCTTTATCGCCTTTCCACTTTCAGGGATCTTCGACTCTCCCATAACTATTGAACCATCCTCTAACTCCGCTCCTAGGACTACGTCCTGCAAGGTCGAAGGCAAAACCCTGCCTCGGACCGCTAATACCGCGCTCGACTCCTTAACCGCCTCCTCGAAGTCTCCGAGTATCTCGGACATCGTTGTAATAAATAGATTCCCGAAGTTATGTCCCTCTAAGCCGTGTCCCTTCTTGAAACGATGTTGGAAGAGCCTAGCCATAAGAGGCTCCGAATCCGCTAAAGCTACTATGCAGTTCCTGATATCCCCCGGAGGAGATACCCCGAACTCCTGACGCAATCTCCCCGAACTCCCCCCATCATCCGCTACCGTAACAACAGCGGTGATGTTGCTCGTAAACTCCTTGAGACCATGGAGTAGAGTGGAAAGCCCAGTTCCTCCCCCGATGGCTACGATCTTAGGACCTTTCGCCAACTGACGCTTCTGAAATATGATATCAACTAGATCGCTCTCTCGTCGTCGCGGCATCAAGACCGCTACTATCGAACGATTAACCTCTCTCAAGCCGATCACAAGACAAGTCATTCCGATTAAGATCTCCACTATCCCAAAAGCTTGGGGGGAGAGAGGATAATCCAAAAGTTTCCGCAAGGGGAGCAAGATAAAATATTGAAACCTTAAAATAGTCCCTAATGTCCAAGTCATAACTATTCCGGATACGGCTAAGAATAAGCCAAAACCCATCAGCAAAATCCATCTTTTAACCCTCATCCCCGGATATAACCACTTCAAAAACTTCATCTATTGATCATCTCCCGTCTGATCTTTGTCGATATCACGATGTCTTATCAGCACTCGATAATTTTTATCCCTCAAAAAATTTCCCAGCTCATTCGTCAATACTACTGATCGGTGTTTACCCCCTGTACAACCTATGGCTATTGATAGATATGATTTGCCCTCTTCAACATAGTAAGGGAGAAGAAAGGAGATGAGATCGAAGAGTTTGGACTCGAACTCCCGAGTAACCGGCCACTTCAGGACAAAATCTCTAACAGCAGAATCTCTTCCAGTGCAGGATTTGAGCGCCTCTACGTAGTAGGGATTGGGCAGGAAACGAACATCGAATACTAAATCAACATCGTGGGGGAGACCATATTTATAGCCGAAGGAATAAAGACTAATGAGTAAGCTCTCTGTCCCCCAGCATCTGTCGAATTCAGCGGCGATTTCTTCTCTTAATTGCTTCTGTGATAGATGAGAAGTATCAATAATCTTATCCGCTATCTCCCTGATCTTATCTAATTGTTCTCGCTCCGCCTCGATCTCCTCCTGTATCGTCCCCTTATCATCTAAGGGATGTCTCCTCCTCGTCTCGCTGAAACGGCGGATTATAGTCTCATTCGAGGCATCCAAGAAGAGGATGCGGCTCTCGAAACCTGATTCCTCAATATAGTTGAGCGAAGGGATTATATCATCGAAGAAGCTTCCTACCCGAACATCAAGCACTAAAGCGATCGAATCGATCTTAGCCTTAGAATTTACACATAGCTCAATGAACCTCGGAATTAGGAGAGGAGGGAGATTATCAACGCAAAAGTATCCCAGATCCTCAAAACATCTTAGAACGGTTGTCTTTCCTGCTCCTGATATACCAGTGATTATGACAAATGATAACTGATGAGACAAAATTCTCTTGTCCTCCCTAAAACCTGGCGCTCAACTCCAAACTTGTCTTTCTCCCATAATAGTCGTTTTCGCTCTCCAGTTTATCCCTAAAATCAACCGATTCGTTTTCCAGAGCGACCAGCAACCAATCCGCCGCTTTATATCGCAAGGATAACGATAGGGAGGTGCGATTGGTAACGCTCAATCCACTTTCTTGAGAAAGATCGAACTCTGATCTCAGCCTGAGATTCTCAAGGAGTAGATAGGATATCTCTCCTGATAAACTATCGGTAAAGCTATAATTATTCTCCTTATCCCGAACAGTCTTACGAGTCAATTCTGTCGAGAGCGAAAGATGAAGATCGGGTTTGTAAGTTCCCTCTAAGACAATAATATCGGTATTCGCAGTTGAGAGGAGCGTTTTCTGCCAACTTGAGCTATACAAGACCTCTACCACTAACCTTCGCTGAGGCTTATACCTGAGCTTGAGATCTGTGGTCTTGAAGGATCTGATCACTTGATCCTGATCTCTTATCTCCTCAGCTCGATAGTTTATCGAAAGCGATGTCTTTTCAAAAGGTCTAGCATTTAAGGTGATAAGCGAAGCCTCGGTCTCATCTCGTTCCTCGAAGGATTCGCTTTCCCACTTATACAACTTATACTTTCCACTCAGGCCGATATCCTTAGAGGGCTGATATCTTACTCCTAACGTTTGGGTTGTGCCTCTATGATCATCTATCCCCACACTACTCTCCCAGGATAGGGAAGGAGAGAGTGTCAGTTTCTTCACTGGAATTATCTTAAAACTCAAGCTATTGATAGCTGTTTGATAGCTTAGTAGAGGATTATTTTTATCCGAAAAGATCTCTGTTTCTCTACTCCCAACCACCTCCAAACGCGAGCCAAAGGATTTGCGGAGTTCCATCACCGTTCGCAAAGTAGTATTATCGGGCGAGGGAGATGGCTTCTCTCCTATAACCTTGGTCTTACTTATGCTGAAGAGCAAGTGGGGTGAGCGAGGGGGAGAGAAGGATAACTCCCCCGAAAGAGTGGAGTAGAAGGTTATATTCTCATCAGGATCATCGCGAAGATCATCTCGAGAGTGGCTATAGGTAGCGCTGGCATAAAGCTCAGGAGAGAAGGTTCTACTTAAAGTTAATTGCATCTCTTGAGAATCACTCTTTAAACGGAGATTATTCAGCGATTTGAAGTCGGGATCGACCCGTCTTAGATTGGCACTCAAGGTAAAACCCACTAACTGTATATCTAAACCTAGCTTGAGAGCATTTCCTCCCAGATCTTCCTCAGAATGATATCCACTGTGGGCTATCTCTCCGTAAGCGGTGATCCCTGGTTTAAGCAGAAGAGAGCCTTCCACTCCATATACATAATGCTCGAAAGGTAATTGTTCATCATCCTCAGAGGGATTCCCTTCACCCTTCTCCCTAATATATATCAAGGCAATTGTGGAGAAATCGTCTAACTGATAATCGCTACGAATTCCATAGACCTCGCGGGGTTTGATATCCTCCCCAGGTAGGTACTCATATACTACCTCGATCGTTGAGGTGGTAGGAATGATCTCCTTAAACTCGATTAATCCCTCCCCATAATCTATAGTATAATTTCTATTTCTCCTATAAGGGACGCCATCCACCTCTACGCTTTCGCTATTCTCGATAACTGGCTTTCGAGATAATTTATAGGGTCCTATAGTCCCATCGCCCTCGATTATATCGACTCGCAAGATCCCCTTAGTTTGAGCCTCCAAAGTAGTAAGCGTCCATCGTCCTAAGGTGGCTGATCCCTTAATTCCCTCCAGCTTTCTAGTATATAAAGCGAACTCCCCACTATAGAAACCAGCTAAAAAATCGCCCGCAGTAAGACGAACTGAACTTCCTTGGGCGGTTACATATAGATCGCTTATCACCTCCTCTCTCAACTTTATACTAGTAGTAAGCACCAATCCCGGAAATACTTGAGCAGTAAGCGATAACTTAGCCTCCCAATCTGGAACCTTCTCCGGCGAGAATCCTCGCTCTTTGGAGAATAACTTCTCTAAATTTCCTCTGAGATCTAGATCGGAAAAAGTTAAGGTTATATTTCCAGTGATCGGTATAGCTTCCGCTCTCTTGTCTTCCAGAGGACTCAGCAGAAGAACTAAGATGACTATGGTTAGAATCGCCCTCATTATTAGAAAGCCGAGTCCACAGCCTCATCTGCTTGGATCAATCCTGCTCCTATAGCAGAATCATCCCAATACACCTCAATCTGATCCCCCGTGAAGGCATCAACTATTGTGGCTTCATCGTGATCTATAGGAAGAGCAGTGTCTTTCAGGATATCCTCGATCTCCCCCTGGGTCAAGCCCGCGTAGTTCTGGAGCATCATCGCGACAACTCCACTGACATGCGCCGCCGCCAGACTCGTTCCTCCTCGGAAATCATACTTGCCCGGAATCTGAGGGAGACCCCAGTCCTTAGTGCCCCACCTTATCACTTGCGCTTGAGATCTGTCTCTCATTCCAGGAAGATATGGGCCAGCGATCCAACTGCCCGGCGCAACTACATCTAATTCCTGATCGGCTCCTCTCTCGCGGCTGGAAAAAGTGGGAATATATATATCCTCTTCTATATTATCCTCTGGAACGTTATTGATGAACTCCAGCCACCATCCTCCCACAGTCCATTCTTTAACCCAACCTATTGCTCCTACAGATATTACCTCTTGATAGGCGGCGGGCCAAACCATTCCCGCCTCACCCTCATCTCCAGCCGCCGCAACGATTATAACATCGCTATCGAGGCCGTAATCTATCGCCTCGCGGAGGATATCCGAAGGGATAGGGCTTCCTAGACTGAGGTTTATGACTATAGGAGCATCTAGCTCCTCCCTCAACCCAGTCACGTACAGAATCCCCGCGATGACATCGGAGACGAATCCCACTCCGTTATCCCCCAGGACCTTAACCGGGATCAGAGAAGACCCTGGCGCGATTCCCTCAATCGGAACTCCGCTCAGGCTATAGCCGAGGATCATAGAGGCAAGATAAGTGGCATGAGAAGAATTACCTATCCAAGGGACAGGACTTGGCACTAACTCCTGAACAAAGCTCTTTCCGTACTCCTCAGCTACTCCTCCAATAGGCAGATAGATCCTCCAGTTGGAGACTAAACCAGTGTCGAGCAAGGCGATATATACTCCCCCTCCATTATTGATCGTCTTCTCCACATTTATTATATCGAGATTCCATGAGAGGAATCCCATTCCAAACGAGGACATCCCTAAAGCGAAAACAAGTTGATCCTCCTCTACACTCTCCACCGAGGGCAATCCCTGTAACTGGGGGATACTGCTACGCTCCACAGAGAGAACGACAGCACTGATCTCTGGAAAAACATAAATTATGGAGATGGCATAATCGGATAGCTCCTCTAGGATATCCTCAGTTGGTTCCTCAGTAGTTTTTACAATAACCCGGACCCCTCTTCCTTCTATTTGCGCCCTCACCTCTCCCCAGCCTAGCATAAGAGTTAATGCTATGACCAATAGGATAATTGATGGGCCTCTCATCTGTTCCTTTCTCATAGGTTATCACCCCACTTTGTTAGGAACGAAAAAATCTCATCAACTTCTACTAAAAGAATATGAGGGATTTATAATCTGGCTTTGATAGTTATGCGACCCTCAAAAATGCTGTTATATCGTCATTTTCAAAATTTTAACTAATTTTCGAGATCAACAGAGATCTTATTCTTCACATTAATGAGTTATAATGAGCTATAAGGTATTTTTACTATGGTATTTACCATTGCCCAAAAGTTTTCAAATGGAGTGTCAAGCTGCAAATGATGGGTTGGGCCTATTATCAAACCACCATTCTTACCAAGCGTTTTTAAACGCGTTATTACCTCCTTTTGAACCTCCGTCGGCGTTCCAAAGGGCAAGGTATATTGTTCATCAATTGATCCCCAGAAACATAGTTTATCCCCATAATCCTTTTTTAATTTCTCGGGATCCATACACCTGGGCTGAATTGGATTGAGAATATCCAATCCAATATCAATTAAATCCGGAATTATTGGATAAATAACACCATCGGAATGATATGCTATCTTTATTTCGGGATTGATGTTCTTTAAGGTCGAAATAAATTCAGCCATCCGCGGTTTTAAAAATGAACGCCATGTTTCTGGTGAAATTGACATAGCCTCCTGAGCGCCAAAATCATCTCCAAGCCAAATCATATCAACGCCCATTTCCACTAATTTTTTAGCGGCGGTAAGATGATAGTTGAAGGGGATATCAAATATTTTTTCCACAAGATCAGGATTTAAAACAAAATCCATCATTGATTTCTCCAATCCCCTGAGAGCCCAGGCGGTCTCAAAAATCGTTGTTACCGTAGCTCCAACTATCCAATACTCATCTTTATATTCCTCGATTACTCTTCTCGCTTCATCATATAATTCAGGTCTATTCGGATCAGGAGCTTCATAAGAATCTATTGCGGAATCACCGGAGAGAGGATGACCGATAACTTCAGTGTAATATCCTTTGCCAAATCTCGTGTTATATTCTACATTCTTCCACTTAATTCCCCATTCATCGGTATAGGTATCCCCTCCAGGGTTATAACGGGAATCAGCATAATATGAATTTGCCCATCCAACTGAAGTTAAAAGCATATCTTCATCTAAAGCACGTTCCAACTCGTAAGTATTACCAGCCCCATGAGGATTATGGGGACTTTCCCCTTCTTGATTCAGATTCAATTCATTCTCAAGTCTTAAAGCAAACTCTGGGGTGAAGCTAATTTGCATCGGACATCTATCTGGTTCCTCATGATTAAGAGCCATTATTACTCGATCTCGATGTTTCATCATTTACCTCCCTCCTATTTTAATAAAATTTGAGAGGAAATATATCCAAAATTAGCTATATTACGAAATTTTCGATCCGATCATTTCTTTACTAAATGTCGAACTTGGATTACAAATTATTTGTCGCTAATTTATCACCTACCTCTCATTATATAACTATTATCTGACAATGTCAAGAGTTAGTTGGATTAATTAAAATAGATTTCTCTAAGCCCATGGCATCGGCTCAATTCCTATTTCTCTCGCTTCTTTTATCGGTACTAAGACCGCATAGCCTATAGTTCCTACACCTCTATCGAAGCGACCTATATCCTCAGCCGCTTTATATCTCTCCTGCCCTACCTCCCAAGCTTTTTTGAAGCTAGAAGAACCGATCATCATCGTCTCTAGACATTCATACCTTTCGGAGTTGGGCCAAACTTCCCAAGCCAGAAAAGCATGTCCGGGAACGAAAACTATAGCTGGATTCATACCAGCCGCTTCTATTAAGCTAGCAAAGAGCACGGAGCAATCCAGACAATTAACCGATCTTGTCTTTAGACTTTCCCTGGGGAGTTTCACCCTCTGTGTCACCTGATCGCCTATCTCCCCAAAGTTTATAAGGGAATCGATATAAGCAAGTTCTCCCTTCTCCTGAAGGGCTTGGTAGATCGCCTCTATCTTTCTCCGAACGATCTCAACTCCTTTCTCCCTCGAAACACCATCTGGATAGCCAAATGCGAATCCTTCTGGATAATAATCGCGGGCGATTCTTAACATCTCCCTTACGGGTTCTATATTGGGTGTCACCCAAGCGGCTATGTGGAGTCTAAAGTCCTTATACTCATTGGTATATTCATCCCGAATCGCCATCAGAAAAGTATCTCTGGCATAGAGCTTGACATTATAACTATTTTCATCAGGCTCCCATCCGCCATCATGATAATCAACTTCGGTATGAAGAGTAGCAGTCCTGACCTCACTGATTTTACTCACCTCACAAGGAATTAGATTCGGAGAATGCTTAATAACCTTGTTTTCCCCCAGTGATATTTTAATAGTGCTATTAGCATGATCAGAATAACCCTCGATCCAGGAGGAAAGCGTTATTCTTATGCTTTCTTGAGTATCATTTGCGATCTTATATGTTACCAGGGGATATTCCTCACGATCGAGGAGGTGATAACTGCCAGTGGGGATATAAGGGCTTACCTCCGTTAGAATATGAATATCCCGAACTTTCGATAGATCATAAGGCTTCTTCAATTCCTTTAGCTTAGTTTGAACCTTCTCTATCTTAACTTCCAGTTCACTAGCTCTCTTCTCTAAACTCGCTATTATCTCAGGATCACTCGCGGAAGCTAATTCTTTAACCACCTCTCTAAGTTTCGAAGGTTTCTCCTTATTAAATATAAGATTTAAAGATGCTATACCCGTAGCTATAAGCCAGCCGATTAAGATCTTATATGGCCCAATTGCAAGTATATACTCCAATAGATTAGGAACTAATTCATCTCCAGGCTTTTGCCCCCTCTCCAAACTTTCAAAAGTGCCGAACGCATTTAGGAGAAATCCTTCATCGGTCATTTGGATACTATCTAAACTCAGGATCGTATCTTTAGGAATCAGCAAATACTCTCCCCTTTCTATTGTCCAATCTTTCCTGATCTTTGGAAAGCTCACTTTCGCCTTCTCTATCGTCGATAAAACACCACTTCCTCCTAGATAATTCGGTCTTGTAAAATCCAATTCACTTATCATATATCCTCTCTCATAGAGAAGATTATTGACAGATGGATCTTCAGTTTCGATGGGTGTCTTCGTAACTAAGAAGGAATTAGTACTGAACGTTCCTTCCCTCTTCAATATTGAAAGTTTTACCTTGAAATCTCCACTTTTTACTCGACATCTTTCTCCACTGCTCCTATTTTCGATCTCACAGCTTTTGAGAGTAAGATATATCAAACCGTTTCTACCTATGCTTACCTTTCCTTCTCCCCTCTTCCCTTTCTCCATATCTATATTTAGTTGATTACTGCTTGGATCTGCCAACAAGGCTATCCTATCACCAGGAGTTATGCTGAACTCCTTAAGCGTTATTATATCTTCCGATTCTCCAGAACCTGGGTTGATTATAGCCTCTGAACTGGAACCGATAGATCTTATCTCTACTTCATCACTTTGCCTGAATTGAATCGGACATCCTTCTCCAGAGAGATTATCAACTAGGAAATTCAGGGAGAAATCCTTATTCAGCCTTATTTGTTCGCTCATCATTGAACCTAAAAATATATCTTTAGCTTTCCCTTGAGAGATGAAGGATGTCTCCTTAGTTGTAACCTCGATTTTACTCGCTATTGGAATTCTGATAAGCATAAGAATAAGCGATACCACAACAATAAAGATAGTGGGAGATAATGCTATCAGAATATATCTAAATTTATGTTTAAACACCTCTCTCCCTCTCCTTCCCTAATAAAAGAGAAAAGGATTTACCGAATGCTAGACTTATGATAGAAGTTGTAATAATAGGGGAGAGACAGGATTCTGTCTCCTAGCTCGAAGGTAGCATCTATTTTCAACTGATACATCCCTTCAGGAGCTATCTGACCATCTTTATCTTTACCATCCCAATCAATTATGATAGGTCTATTAGGCATACGATCACTAAGTTCATCTTCATAAATGATAGCGGTATCATCATCTATCCTTATGAACTTATATACTAAATCGGCTTTGTTACTCGCTACAAAGACGAATCTGTAATTCTCTACCTCGCCTAAGCACATTGTGGGATTGCGATATATCAATATCGGGGCAATTTGTGAGATATCCTCACCTCTCACCTTTTCGATCTCTGCTAAAGCGTATAAATCATCGATGCTCAGACCTATCACATCGACCACTCCCCTCGCATCCCACTCAAATTGAGGATCAGGAAAATTTTTAGGGTTATATCCCTTCTCCGAAGGTCTCATCGCGTAGTTGTAGCCAGGGAATTTCCTAATTGTCCTTTCATACTCACTAACAGTTATAGAAATTGTAGAAGGAGCTTGAAGATAGAACCAAAGAGCGATTAGATTTTCGCTCCTATCCTCGGGAAGAGCTCCTTGCCAAAATAATATCGCAGATAGGAGCTTCAAGTTTCCCTGAGCTGTGGGAGTCCCTTCGAGTCCTTCTTCTCGAAGTGGGTTATACCTCTCTCTATACTCAAGCTGATGAGGTTGAGCAGATACGAAAGAAGATATTATACTCATAGATGTAAGGGCAATGATAAGATATAATTTGATCTTAAATCTTTCAAAAATCATCATTCTCCTCCCTCTTGTAAAAACATACCATTCCGAAACCGAAATTCCGGCTAGAAGATGAAATATCGATTCCGGATCCGCACCCAATTCCGATTACAAAGAAAGGAGAAGAGTCCTATTCTTATTATTTACTGACATTCACTTAGCACATCTAAATCCTATCTGATAATCCCTGTACCAAGGCGGATATTTAGCTCGCTTGGAACACCTAACATATACATCCGTGGTATCCCATGATCCACCTCGAACTACTTTCTCCTCTCCCGAAGCTGGTCCAGTTGGATTTCGCTCCTCTCCTTCAGAATAGGGATCATACCAATCATTGACCCATTCCCAAGCATTTCCTGCCATATCATAAACACCATAATAGCTAACTCCTGAGGGGAAACTACCAACTGGCGCGGATAATATGTAATGATCTTTACAATCGTCTAAATAATCGTCTATCCTCACTTCGCTATCAAAGTTCCCTCTACTGCAATCCCACTCGTTCCCCCAGGGCCATCTCCTACCATCAACACCTCGAGCGGCTTTCTCCCACTCAGCTTCGGTTGGTAGGCGCTTACCAGCCCATTTCGCATAAGCATAGGCTTCATACCAACTAACTCCGATCACTGGATAATCAGGACGATAAAATTCGTTGTATTCCCAATATCTAGGTTGAATGATATTATTTTCAGTTCTCCATTTCCATCCTTCCTCGGTCCAGTATTGGCTCTCATAGTATCCGCCATCATCTATAAACACCTTGTATTCAGCATTCGTAACCTCGTAATTACCTATAGAGAAAGGATCGACATAAACCTTGCGCCTAGGATATTCATCAGGATCGTCCTCATCGCTTCCCATAATAAATTCCCCACCTGGGATGAGGATCGTCTCCAGGAGAGATATCCTAGGGGCTTCCTCAACCTCTGCTGTTTGACCTTCTTCAGACATAACTAGAGGCATCTCACTCTTTGTGACAACTACAGGGGAAATCTCTTGAGGAACCTTCTCTGTAAGCTGTTCAGTCACTACTGAAGCCTTTTGCACTAGAGGGGCGAGGTAAGCCTTGATCTCAGTAACTTTCATCCACATCACCTCTATAGTGCCAGACCAGGGCTGTTGTCCCTCTATCTTAACCTCTAATAAGTGTTCTCCTGCTTTCACTTCGGTTAAGGTTACCGGAGTATATCCTTTAAATACTCCATCTAGGTATACCTCAGCTCCCAAGATCTCCTCTCCTATCTCTGTAACAGCATTTATGAAGAGAGTCCCATACTCGCCGTCTATTCCATAGCTCGGCGAAGCTGAGGATAGAATAACGATAAGCGACAAAGTTAAAATAAGAACAGATCTTTTAAACAAGGTAAACACCTCCTAAATTAGTTTGAAAAGTAGAAAATGGAAAATAGAAGGCGAGATACCGATCCTTAGCATGAATAGCTAAAAACTGAATAAGAGAGAAACCGTGACGCCCAATTCTATTTTCCATTTTCCAATTCTACCACATAGGGTTGTGATATCCCCGAGGCAAGCCTCGGAGTTTTCTTGATACGTTTTATAACCACTAGATTACATAGCCGCAGCTGCTACCTTTACCTCCTCCTCTTCATACATCATCGGACTTAACTTCAATTGAGCGCGCTTCTTGTTCATATGCTCGATCATTAAGTAAGCGGCTTTGATCGGATCAGCCTCGAAAGCATATCTCGCGCCTATTATATCCTCCAACTCTTCGCAAATAAGTTTAGTGACGTTGGAACTTCCCAGGATCGGTAGAGGATTGCTAAAGACGGTGAAGATCCCCGAGGAAACGACGTAGAAGCCTATAGATATAGCCTTATCGGACATCCATTCGGGAGCTGCCCCAGCAACCGGCAGATCGCTGATATCTTCGCCTAAGCCCCCCTCTTTAAGAATATCACAGCAGGCAAGCAGGATTCGACTGTTATCAACGCAAGAACCGACATGCAGAACTGGGGGGATTCCAACAGCCTCACAGATCTCCCTCAAACCTCGCCCTGCATATTCACGAGCGGCTTCAGGTCTTAGTAATCCCGCTTTGGCACAAGCTATGGCAGAGCAACCCGTCTGGACCACTAACACATCATTCTTGATCAACTCCTTTACCATAGCTACATGCGCATAATCATGCTTAATTTTGGGATTGTTACAACCCACGACCCCGGCAATCCCTCTCAATCGTCCGGATATTATCCCATCGTTTAAGGGGCGATAGGAGGGGCGATATTTACCACCGAGAAATTTATATACGGTATCGACAGTAAAGCCCCCAATTAGATCCATCTTCTCCTTGGGAATATCTACCAGATCCTTATTTCGATTGGGGAAATTTTCGATAGCCTGGCGGACGATCTTCTTGGCAATAGGGATAGCCTCTTCTTCCTCAAATTGAATATGAGTAGCGCCAGGAATTCTACCCTTCGGCGAGGTAGTAACAACTTTAGTGTGATAAAAACTTGCGACTTCTGGCAAACTAGGCATAATGCACTGAACATCGACTAAAATTAACTCGACTGCGCCAGTGACAACTGCTAACTCCTGCTGGAGGAAATTCCCAGCGGCAGGAATGCCATGTCTCATTAAAATCTCAGTAGCAGTGCAACATATACCAGAGATATTGATACCCTTGGCTCCCTTCTCCTTCGCCAACGCGATCAACTCCGGGTCTTGAGAGGCTATGACTATCATCTCAGAGAGTATCGGCTCATGTCCATGCACCACAAGATTAACCTCATCCTCCTTGAGCACACCTAGATTAACTTGAGCCCGAATAGGGGTAGGAGAGCCGAAAAGCACATCCTGGAGATCGGTAGCGATCATCGATCCTCCCCAACCATCAGCTATACATGTCCTTATCCCGTGCATGATGATATTCTTATAATCAGCATCTACTCCTATGTGATCTCTATGCAGAGTTTCTACAATCTCCCGATCAACTCCCCTGGGAACGACGCCCAACTTTCGCCATAGTTCCTGTCTCCTTTGAGGAGCGCGTTTAATGAATGCTAGCTCGCCTTCTTGTTGTCCAAACTGAGCATAGGCTATCTTTGCTACATCCTTGGCGATCTCTTTGATATCTCTTCCGTCAACTTTTACCTCAAGGTCCTCCGCAATTCTCTTGAGTTTCTTTTCATTGGTGATCTTATATCCCTCCGCCTTCCCCTCCGCAACCTCAAAAAAAGTTCTAGCAACGTCTCGACCATGATCGGAGTGAGCTGCCGCTCCAACCGCTATCTTGAGTGCTAAGTTACGAGCAACGATCGTATCTACATTAGCTCCACATACACCTCTACTAGTCTTCTTAGTTATACGACAAGGTCCCATATTGCAAAATCGACAGCATACTCCCGACTGCCCAAAACGACATTGAGGTTGCATCGCATCATGTCTATCCCATACAGTTTGAATATTCTCTTGTTCTGCCTTATCGAGCATTTGGATAGCTGTAACATCTATACTTCTATCCTTAGAAGCCATATACTCTTTCCCCCTATATTTAAAGATTAAACTTCTCTAATTTAAGGCGTCGTTATATATCTCCTCTGCTTCTTGCTCAGTGTTGTAAAATTACATCCCTCCCTCTTTATTTTTTCAGAACCGGATATATCCCAGTTACTCAGCAAATCTGAGCTTTACCCGGTTTTCATTCCCTCATAAATAGTAACTCTTCTTATCTAAAATTATACCATAACTAGATCTATAATGCAACTAATTTTGAGAGTATAGGTATGATTTTGGGATTTAATATTATTATCTCTTACACCAGTAGTTATTGAACTAGAAATAAACCTTTATCGCCCTGGTAGGACACGATTTTACGCACATCTCACAAGCCACACACTTCGAATCATCGAAGAGTACTTTCATAGTCTCTGGCTCCATATAAAGGGCTCCAGAAGGACAGATTGCTACACATAATCCACAATGGATACACTTATCTTCATCTCGCACTATATCTTGACTTAGGGGCTGAATTTTAACTCCTAGATCGGTGAGGTATTTGATCCCGTCATCGTAATCTTTCCTTTTACCTATTAACTCTAACACTAGAAAACCCTCTTCCCCAGGTGTGATGCTAGCTTTAAGGATATTGAAGATCAAATCGAAATCCTTGACCAAGCGATAGACGATGGGCTGCCCTGCTATAGTAATGGGAAAGTGAAGCACAATTTTCTTAGAAAACAGCGTTGATCATCTCCTTACCTTTAATCAATCTGACTCTGTCATAATGACACATCGCTCCCGATTATACTAATAGATATGTCATAATGACATCACTGTATCATCCCTTTATTGATAATTCGATTTGAGCATATCATTACTTATTATAGCAAACAAGAAGTAGCTATGTCAACTACTTTTGAGCTAAAGATTTTGTAAAATTTCGTGCTGAGGATAGATTGAGTAGCTTCAAAGAAGTTTTTGACTATTTTGTCGGAGATGTTCGAGAGCAGATTAGCCTTTGAACTCCCTCAAACCACCCTCCCCCTAACCCCCTCCCATCGAGGGAGGGGGGGAATAAAGGGCTTTAGTTCAATCTCAGCGTTCCCTCTCCCCTCGTGGGAGAGGGCCAGGGTGAGGGGGAATTATAATTCGATCTGAAATCATTTTGATCCCCGATTCTATACGCATCCTATCAACAATCATTAATGAATGCACTCAGGGAGACAATTTACTCTTTATAGAGCTTCGGGGTAACAAATTATTTATGCTCTACTATCAGACATCGATTTATTCCCAGCACGGAAAATTACATGCTTACTTATATCTACCGCTATTTTGACAAATAGGATTTACCCAATATGGTATGATTTTTGCTATTTATTGTTTAGAAGTTTAACTTATCCATCAAGATCGTATCTAAGTGAACTTTCTTTTCTGGTAACTTTTTTACCTTGAGTCCTTTTTGAAGCAAAAGTTACCAGAACACTTGAGTTCTATTGACTGCAAAAGTTCCCTTACTAATTGATGAGCATAATTAAGTTGAAAGGAGAGATGATAAGTGACGATCAAGCCTCTAGCTGATAGAGTATTGGTGGAGAGAATTGAGGAAGAAGTGGTTAAACAGGGCGGGATTATAATCCCTGATACTGCTAAGGAGAGACCTCAGCAAGGAATGATTATCGCGGTAGGCCCTGGCAAGCTTAGTGATAAAGGGGAAAGAGAAGCTTCGCAGGTTAAGGAAGGAGATAAAGTTCTCTTTGCCAAATATGCTGGAACAGAAGTGAAGGTGGACGATAAAGAGTATCTAATTATGAGAGAAGACGATATTCTCGCTATTATTACCGAGTAAATCTTTAGCGAATTTAAGGAGGGATATATAGATATGGCTAAGCAACTAGCTTTCGAGCAAGAAGCTCGTCACGCTATTGAGAGAGGCGTTAATCAGTTAAGCGAAGCTGTTAAGGTAACCCTAGGACCTAAGGGACGTAATGTTGTCCTCGACAAAAAATTTGGTTCTCCTACCGTTACTAAGGACGGGGTCACCGTTGCTAAAGAGATAGAGTTGAAAGAGCCTTATGAGAATATGGGCGCTCAGATGGTCAAGGAGGTCGCTACTAAGACGAGCGATGTCGCGGGAGATGGAACAACAACTGCTATCGTTTTGGCTCAATCGATCTTCCACGAGGGATTGAAGAACGTAACCGCGGGAGCTAACCCGATGGCTCTGAAGAGAGGTATCGAGAAGGCGGTAGATGTTGTAGTAGAGGAGATCAAAAAGCTATCTACTCCTACTAGAGGCAAGACCGAGATCTCTCAGGTAGCTACCAACTCAGCTAACAACGATATTACGATTGGAGAGATCATCGCTGATGCGATGGAGAAGGTCGGTAGGGATGGAGTTATCACTGTTGAGGAAGCCAAAGGGATCGAGACTACTCTCGAGGTAGTCGAGGGAATGCAGTTCGATAGAGGATATCTATCTCCCTACTTCGTAACCAATGCTGAGACTATGGAAGCCGAGTTAGAGGATCCTTATATCCTTATCTACGAGAAGAAGGTCTCTGCGATGAAGGATTTCTTACCCATTCTAGAGAAGGTTGCCAATCAAGGAAAGTCTCTTCTAGTGATCTCCGAGGATGTGGAGGGTGAGGCTCTAGCCACCTTAGTTGTAAATAAGCTCAGAGGAACCCTGAGATGCGCCGCGGTTAAGGCTCCTGGGTATGGCGATAGAAGGAAAGCTATGCTGGATGATATCGCTACCCTAACTGGAGGACGCAAGATATCCGAGGATATCGGGATTAAGCTTGAGAATATCCGCCTTGAGGATCTAGGGCGAGCCAAACGTATCACGATCGATAAAGAGAACACCACGATCGTTGAGGGCGCTGGGAGCACCGAGGATATTAAGGGGAGGATCAATCAGATCCGCCTTCAGATCGAGGAGACCGATTCCGATTACGATCGTGAGAAGCTTCAGGAGAGACTGGCTAAATTAGCTGGTGGAGTAGCTGTGATTAACGTAGGTGCGGCGACCGAGACCGAGATGAAGGAGAAGGAAGCTCGCGTTGAGGATGCTTTACACGCTACTAGAGCTGCGGTAGAAGAAGGGATCGTCCCTGGGGGAGAAGTTGCTTACATCCGCACGATTCCTGCCTTGGAGAAGATAAAGCTCGAAGGCGAAGAGATGATCGGAGTTAATATCATAAAGAGGGCTCTGGAGGAACCTCTGCGCCAATTGGTAAATAATGCTGGAATAGAAGGTTCAATCGTGGTCCAGAAGGTCAAGGAAGCGGATACCAATGTAGGTTATAACCTGAACACCGATAAGTACGAAGATATGATCAAGGCTGGAGTGATCGACCCTGCTAAGGTCGTCCGAACTGCTCTACAAAACGCGGCCAGTATCTCCGCTTTGATGCTGACTACTGAGGCGCTCATCACCGATATCCCTGAGAAGGAGAAGACTCCTCCGATGCCAGGTGGATATGGACCCGAGATGTATTGATAGTTTGGGAAGGGCTAAACTGTGGTAAACGATATATAAGGGGATAGAATATCTATCCCCTTAATAGAGTATATCGTTTATCATCTTCGAGGTGATAATAATGATTCGAACTGAGAATCTAACCAAGATGTATGATAGTGTGGTAGCAGTTAAGGATTTAAACTTGAACGTTAAAGAAGGGGAGATATACGGATTTCTGGGGCCTAATGGAGCAGGGAAGACCACCACTATCCTAATGCTCCTTGGCATTTTAAAACCTACTGCGGGAAGTATTTACCTATTCGATAAGAAGCTTGGGGATGATTACTTCGGAATAAAGAAGAGGATTGGAGTTGTCTCAGAAAATCAATATCTCTATGAGGAGATGACTGCGAGTGAATATCTCAACTTCTTCTGCGATCTCTACGAGGTGAAGAGTAAGCGGGATCGGACAGCGGACCTGCTTAAAAGGGTGGATTTATATGAGGTGCGGAATAGAAGATTAGGGGGATTCTCCCGCGGTATGAAGCAGAAGGCAGGAATAGCCAGAGCCCTGCTTCATGATCCGGATCTATTAATTATGGATGAGCCGGTGTCCGGACTCGACCCCACGGGTATAAAGGAAGTTAGAGATCTAGTGATGGAGGAGAATAAAGCTGGACGAACGATATTTATCTCCTCCCATATCCTCTCCGAAGTAGAGAAAATCTGCAATCGGGTGGGGATAATAAATAAGGCAGTGTTAGTAGCTGAGGATAGGATGGATAATATAAAGAAGCGTCTTACTGAAGAGGCGATCTTGGAGATAGAATTGGACGATCTGAAACCTGAGCTGGTTTCGAGTCTCTCTTCTCTCCCCTTTGTTCACAATCTCAATACAGATGAGAACAGGATGCTTGTTCGAACGGATATTGATAGAGATTACCGAGCGGATATCTCAAAGGCTATAACTAGTCAAGATAGCACCATCATCGGAATGAAGTCCTTAGAGATGAGCTTGGAGGAGGCTTTTGTGACCATAACCCAGCAGAATATCTCCTTGCTCACCGAAGCTACCGAAGGGAGTGAGATAAATTGAGCCAGCGAGTTAATTCTATCTTCGTGATGGCTAAAAGAGAGCTTCGCTCGATGCTATATGGTTTAGGATTCTATATGGCTATCTTCATCTCCTTCCTGGTATCATCCTATCTTCTGAAAAACTATGCGTTGGGGATATATAACAGCGGAAGCTCTTTCATCGCTGATCCCTTCGGTCAACCACTCTATTGGTCGGCGATAATCTGCTCCATCTATCTATCGATCTTCGTCCTAACTTCGATCGCTGGAGATAAGGAACATAGGACAATTGAGGTTCTCTTCTATGGACCAGTGGATGATATATCTTATGCGGTGTCTAAGTATCTAACCGGGATGATGAGTTACCTAATGCTGGCAGTTCTCCTAGTTCTCTATTTCCTTATCTCTTCTCAGATAACGAATTTCGATTTCTCCTTAAACTTCATCCAATCGGTTATCCTCTCGATCTTCCTTGCCTCCTGTATGATCGCCTTTGGGATATTTCTCTCTACCTTTGTATCCCAAGTGCGAACCTCGATCCTTCTCTTCATAGTTGTAATGGTGGGCTTACTGGCGATTCAGATAGCCTATCGGGATATTAACTCCCTGTTGTTATCGATAGTAAGACAAGGAGTAACTAAAGGAGCATCGGTTGAGGACATTAGTAAAGCGGTTCCTTCTTCTTATCTCTATATTAGAGATGCTGTAACTTTTATCTATAATCTATTGCGCTGGATATCTCCCTTCTCCTATATGAGCCGAGGTATGGTTGCGGCCTCTCAGGGTAGTAATATAGAATTTTGGCTTAGCATCCTCTCCTCGGTTATATATACCCTGGTTATGATGGGGGTATCTATGATTATCCTGCGTAAGAAGGGAGTGAGGATAGTATGATGTTAGGAGGAAAAAATAGAGAATTGAGGATAGAGAATAGAAATTGGAATCATCTTTTTTCCAATTTCCGATTTGTCGAGATTATTTGCCTTCTGCTGGTTTCACTCTCGATCCTTCTGCCCTCGCTGATAGGGGGAGCTGCCCCTCCGCCTCGAGAGAAACAATTGGTGTATGGGTTGAGCGCCTTTAACGGAGGGAATGGATATGGGGGATCCTTCTGCCCTAAGAGTGAGGGCACCATCTACCTAGTCGCTAATAGTGACAATGCTCTCTCCCCACGTATGACCGAGGTATATTATTGGGCTATTACTAGAAGATATATGGCTGATTGGAATGCTCTAAATGAGGAAGTCAAAGGAGAGATGGAGATCTTACAGGATGGGAAGGTAATTAAGACCCTTGAGAAGATGAGTTATACGCTTTATCAACCGGAGGGGATCTTCTCCGATGTCGGGACCCTCTATTCTGAGGAGGAAGCAGAGAAATTATTTGAGCAGTATGAGAAAGATATTGATGATTATATCGACCGGAGGATGCAATTCCTCGATGATAAGAGTAAGTACGAGGAGGAGATAAGCAAACTTCTTCAGATGCTCAGCGAGATGAGAGAAGAGGCGGAAGCTAGGGGTGAAGAGCCTCCTGTTATCCCTCGAGAGGAGATCCCAGAGGCCCCTGTAGAACCTAAGCCACCCAGTTACTACGTTACGAAGCCTAGCGGGGCCTACATCGTCAATTTAGCAGAAGGAGAGTATGAGATAAGGATCAAGGACGAGAAGGGAAAGATCGTAGAGGGGAGTCAAAAGAAGCTTATAGTGTTTAAAGAGAGACGATCGGGGGTAGGATATAAGCTTATGGAGGAGACTAACTGGACAAAACCAGACTATTATGATGATCCTAGCGATACCCTCTATGTGAGCGGAAGGAAGACTATCTACTTCCTTCAGCCTTTTGATGAGAGGGAATACAATGAATTCCAGCACCGGAAAGCGATGGAATCTCAAGATCGAAGTGGTTGGGAGGGAAATTGGATCTGGGTTCACAGTGATCCCAAAAAGGATGTAACTATCGAGTTCTTCCAGAATGGGAAGCTGATTGAGAAGATAGAGGAGAAGGAATTTTATGTGGAGCAAAGCTATATCAGTCCCATTGGATACAACATTATAGAATATGATGAAGAGGAGATGCCCTATGTCGAGCCTTCCTTCTCAGCTCACCGGTTGGTATTAGAAGCTCAGAGAGGGGCAACTGAATACTCTATCCGTTTGCTCGATGCTGACGGGAAGGAGATCAAACTGGCTTCGAGAAAGATAAGAGTAGTGAAGGGGGGAAGGGAGAATATCTTATACCTCTTAGCACTTTCTCCTCTAGTTTTGGGAGCAGTGGTTTTTATATGGAGAAGGAGCGCGATCCTCTCGCTTAAGAATAGATGATTTTATCTCTTTTCTACAAATATCTTGGAAAAAAGGGGGCTTTACTATGCCTACTTATGAGTATGAATGCAATAATTGCGGATACAAGTTTGAGGCGTTCCAGAGCATCAAAGCTGATCCCCTAACGAAATGTCCAAAGTGTGGAGGCGAGGTCGTTCGGCTGATCTCCAAGAATGTCGGTCTGATCTTCAAGGGGTCTGGTTTCTATATCACTGATTATCGAAGTGAGGATTATAAGAGGAAAGCCAAGGAGGAAAAGGAGAAATCTGCCACTAGTTCTGATACCTCCAAAAGCGATTCCAAAGATTGAGATTTATATAATTGAATATAGCTGGGGGATTGTAATCTCCCAGCTATTATATTGCTCTTTATTCCCTCCTGATAGTGAGCGTCTGATGAAAGCCTCATTCATCATCCACGATCGATATTTCACCTTTCTGAATTAAGAGCGAATCTTTATCCTATTCAGGCGGAGTTCGTGAGAACCATCCTCCCTTGTGTATTCATAATAACAATAAATCTCATCCCCAACTTTCAAAGCATCTATATACCTTAGAGAACCAGTTCCATGCGGCGAGACGAAGAGAGGGCCATTATCACTTAGCCGATAATAACTTTTGAGATCAAAGCTGATCGCTAATCCTGCCCTCTCCTCACAGGATTCCCTCATTGTCTCTCCTCCATCATAGTAGATGTAGAATAGCGGAGGAATACGGACGATAGATGTTATACGAGAGATCCCCACATCCCAACCTCGACTGCGAGGGAAGATCTCACCTACCCAATTGAAGTTGACGCCATCTCCACTCAGGGCCAAGGCAGTACCAGAACTTTGCCATCTGATTGGATGATAGTTTATGAACATATAGTATAACCCACCGATTATCATCACATAAGGGTCCTTGATATGTCCCATCACTCCATCTATAGGGCGCATTATCTCCACTCTATCTCTGGGATCGAAATTGGCTGGCTTATCCGCCTCCATCAGATCGATCTTCCATTTACCTAGCTTTATATCCTCGAAACTTATATATAATCTGTAAATTCCTTCGTAAGTCTTAACTAAAGAGGCTCTTTCGATAGAGATCGCTCCGAAATCATCCTTTACTGCTGACCAGATATCGGCGAAGCGAACTCCATCTTTGCTCTCAGCTATACGACACTCAAAACCACGCTGTTTCGGATTTCCGGGATCTCTAGGATTCCTCAACCGATAATATAAGTAAAATCTCTTTGTCTCCCCATCGAAGATAGTGCTAACTGCACCACTCCAATATCCCGGACCATTTCCCGGAGGAGCTAATATCGTTACTCCTTCTTCTGGGTTGAAGAGGGGCGCAACACCTACCCATCTCTTAGCCTCAACTGTAGCTTTGTCTTCCAAGTTCATATTTATCCTCCCTATAATAAATATATTTATTCAATATGCTTTTAGTATATCATAACTGGAGAGATTCTTCAACAAGTTATGATACCAATCGATTTTACATATATGTCTATTGATAAAATTTGACAGTTTAGCCGATAATTGATATAATTACAAACAAGAGGTGAATTATACGAGCGCTGATAGAGAAACGATCAGGGAACAGAATCATTTGATTGACAGTTTCTTACTTAATTCTAGCTATTGACCAGCTTGGGACATTATGCGAGTTAATTTAGTAACATCTTAGAAACAACTTAAAGTGAGCGAGTGATGAGATTTAGAGATAACTGTTATCTATTTAATTCTTCAATTTGGCGGATAATAGAGCCGAAGGGTGATATCTATAGAGCGGCGATTATTGACTCTTAATGATCGGCGCTATCTTAATTCTGAGAAGGAAGGCAAGTAGCACTTATTGCTACTTTAATATTATAATTATAGGAGGAGAGGTTTGGGATATGGAACATAAGATATTGGGGAAGACTGGATTAGAGGTATCGATAATGGGACTCGGAGGTATTCCAATTCAGAGTGTGAGCTTCGGAGAGGCTCAAAGAGTCGTGGAGCGAGCTTTAGATTTAGGAGTAACCTTCATCGATACAGCTAGATCTTACACTAACAGTGAGGAGAAGATTGGTCAAGTTATGAAGAGGAGGAGAGGTGAATGTATTCTGGCATCCAAAGTTTTCCGTCGCTCTAAGAAGGAGGCCGAGGAGGATATTAATACTAGTCTCCGAAATCTCAAGACGGATATGATCGATCTCTACCAACTCCATGATGTGAGCAGGGAAAGGGATTACGAGCGAATATTTGGACCTAATGGAGCTTTAGAGGCGGTTAAAAAGGCTCGAGAGCAAGGGAAAATTAGATTCATCGGCGTATCTGGACATCGTCAGGAATTACTATTACGTTTAATAAAGACCGGTGAATTCGATACTGTGCAACTTCCAGTGAACGCCGCCGATTTGGATATCGCTAAGGCAGTGACACCAGTGGCTAGAGAGATGAATCTAGGGATTATCGGGATGAAGGCTTTCGCCGGGGGCAATTTCAAAGACGTAAAAGTAGCCCTAAGATTCGCCTTAGATCAGGATGTTTCGGTGGTTATTCCGGGGATGAAGAAGGTCTCGGAAGTGGAGGAAAATATAGGAATAGCCAACTCCTTCAAACCTCTTACTGATGAAGAGAGGGAAGTACTATTGGAGGAGGCTAAGCAGTTAGGAGCTAACTTCTGTCGTCAATGTGGATACTGTCAGCCTTGCCCAGAGGGGGTAGATATACCAAAGATACTCCTTTTAGAGAGGTATTACAGTCGTTATTGGCTGAAGGATGTGGCAACAGAGCAGTATCGGAAATTAGATGTGAAGGCGGATAGTTGTGTCGAGTGTGGGGAGTGTGAGGAGAAGTGTCCCTACCAATTACCTGTTAGAGAATTGTTGAAGGAAGCGCATATGCATTTAAGAGTTTGATATTTAAGGCTGAATTTCCCGGGAGTCATATCCTCACCTGTGTCCGAAGAACGAGGGGGGTAGTTTCAACTCCATATCGAATTTTGTTGACATCGCTTGGGCTAGATGTTATAATAGAGTATCGTCTAAGGAATTCATCCGCGATATAGGGGGAATTTCACTAGATTTTATTCTCTATCTAGGGAAGGAGAAGCTATGCAGACAATACCAATTATAAAAATAGAGGAGTTCCTGATAGTATCAATACAGATTGAGCTTCACGATAAGCTTGCTTTACAACTGCAAGATGATATATTAAGGGAAGTTAAGAGAACTGGAGCTAAGGGAGTATTGATAGATCTAACGGCCGTTGATATCGTGGATAGCTTTATGGGAAGGCTTCTAACTGAGACAGCGCTTATGGTCAAGATACTGGGGGCAGAGACGGTAGTAGTTGGTATCCAGCCAGAGGTGGCGATAACACTGGTCGAATTAGGCTTAGATCTAAGGGGGGTTTATCTAGCTTTGAATGCGGAATTGGGAATAGCCCTCTTGAGGAGGATAAGAAGAAGGGGTTAAGCTATGATTGAACCTGAGAGTGTGGAGATAAGAGTTATGGTTGAACCTAAGAGCGTCCAGATAAGAGGAGAACCCGATATCGTTACCGCTCGTCAGATGGTAAGGCATATGGCGAAAGATATCGGCTTCTCGATGACGGATCAGATCAAAATAGCTACAGGCGTATCCGAATTAACGAGGAATATCGTTCGATATACCGAAGGTGGGAGAGTGGATGTAAAAGAGATAATTCGCAACGAAAGACGGGGAATAGAGATAGTATGTGTGGATAAGGGACAAGGGATATCTGATGTGGAGCTTGCGATGAAGGATGGCTACACAACCTCAGGAGGGTTAGGGGAAGGCCTTCCCGGTACTAAAAGATTGATGGATGAATTTGAGATAGAAAGCACTGTCGGGGTAGGAACTAAGGTCGTTTGTCGAAAGTGGCTCTGATAATGGTGGCTTATTTGTTAGAAAAGGAAATTTTCGAGGTAAAAGGAGAATATCAGATCTTAATAGTAGGGACGAGGTGCAAGGAGATAGCAAGATCGCTTGGCTTTTCCTTAAAAGAGCAAACGGAAATTGCCATATCTGCTTCCGAGATAGCATCTAATATAGTTTATCATGCTAAAGGTGGAGGAATGGTTGTAGTGGAGATCATCTCCGAGGAGGGAAGAAGAGGCATCGAGATAAGAGGGGAGGATAAGGGACCAGGGATAGAAAATATAGAGTTAGCTCTTCAAGATGGTTACTCCACTATTGGTAGTATAGGTGGCGGCTTACCTGCCTTGAGAAGATTAATGGACTTCTTCCAGATCGAATCGGAATTAGGAAAAGGAACCAAGGTGGTTGTGAGGAAATGGCTGAAAAAGTAAATATAGAGGTCGGAGTAGTCTCCCGCCCTCATCCCAGCGAAGTAAATAATGGGGATGGATATTTTATAAAGGAATTTGGGAATAAGATACTCTTCTCGGTGATAGATGGTTTGGGGCATGGAGATGGAGCGCATAAAGCTACGGAAAAAGCCAAATCGGCTCTGGAATCTCTTTACTCCAGAGGTTTAGTAAATATAATCGAGTCCCTCCACCAAAGAGTGCGCTCTACCCGAGGAGTCGTCATTGGGCTTCTCCTCTTAGATCTCGAAAACTCCGAACTCCATTATGTAGGTATAGGAAATATAACAGTCAAAGTTCTGGCTGGCGAGAAGATTGGCTTGTTATCATATAATGGTATAGTAGGACAGAATGTGCGAAAGATAAAGGAATTCGTCTCTCCTTATAAACCCAGCTATGTTATAATTATGCACTCTGATGGGATCCGCAGCCGCTTCGATCAAGATAATTTACAGTTAGATCTTCCAGCTCAGGAATTAGCGAGTCATATAGAGAGTGAGTATGGACGATCAAACGATGATGCCACAATTATGGTTATTAAGATTAAGTGATCTACAGGGAGTTAGAAGGCAGTTAAGCAAAGGGAAGATCCTCAAATGGAAAAATCTCTCGAAAAAAGGATAATTGAGCAAGATCGCTACCCAGTTTTGGCTATGCTTTTAATGTTGATCCTATTGTTATCGATCTCGGCTAGGATATATTCTATCTTTCCCTTCTCCTTGGGAGTTCTAATTATCTTTTCTCTCATCGTTATTTCGCTCTTTCTCACCACGAGGATGATATCCTCAAGCGTAATGGAAGATGATCTGCTGGAGAATTTAAGGGAGGAGAGCGAAAAGAGAACTCTGCGAAAATTGATGAAGCTTCCTCTCCATCTTTCTCTAATAACCTTCGCTACGATATTATTAGGAGGTATCGTGCTGGCGTATTGGGGCTCTCTATCCGGCGGATGGAGGTTATCCATTGGCGATATTCTATGGTTATTTATACCAGTTGGGATCCTTATATCACTCGCCAGATATTTTTCCATAAGCATAATATCCACCTCTGCTATAGGCGAGCTACTGAAAGGACGGGAATCTATAGAAGCATCAGAGATCAGAGCAAGATATCTATCCTGGCAAGCGAGGGCGACTTTATTCATAATAATCATCACCCTTCTTTCGATCATAATTATTGTTTATACCTATAATAGCTCTCCTTTTATAGCTATATTATCTGGTTCAGTGATCGCCTTTGCTACCGTTATCCCCTTCTCGAATATGATAGCTCTTCCCACAGTCGAGTTAGAGCGAGAATTGAGGAGGATGAGCGAGGATGGTATTGTTCTCTCTCAGAGGTTGCCTTGGCGAGATAAGGGAGAACCCGCGTTTTGGTATAATAGATTTCTAGATGAGTTGGAGAATCGTTTCGATAGTATCCGCTCGGAGATAGACGAACTAAACAAGAGGCTTAATGAAATAACAGATAATAAGCGGATAATAAGTTCGAACATTACCAAGATCTCCCAGTTTATAACGAAGATGAGAACTGCCAAGGATTCCCGAGCCCACGATATCGAGGATATAGATAAGCTATTCTCCCAGATCACAAACTCTATGGATCAGATCAGCTCGATCTTCCAAACAACTACTCGTGCGGGGGATGATACCCTTCAAATAGCTGATCAGAATAGAGATGAGGTGACGAAGGCTAATACCTATCTTTTAGATATCTCAGGGGCAGTGGAAGTTTCCCTAGATATGTCGAGGGAATTAATAGAATCGATGAAGAATATCGAGGAATTTCTCGATATGATCAAGAATATCGCTGGAAGGACGAGGGTTCTCTCCTTTAACGCCGCTATCGAGGCGGCTAGAAGTGGTGTGGCGGGAAGAGGCTTCTCGGTAGTCGCTGAGGAGATGCAGGATCTATCTGATGGAAGTGCTAAAGCCGCCGAACAGGTTGAGGAATCGATCAATGATATTCGCGAGAAGCTGATGGACTTCTCAGATATGATGCAACTGAATGCTGAGAAGATCGAGACAGCTAGAGATATATCGCGAGGGATGAGTCTTGCGTCAGAGTCGATGATCAATTCCGTCACTAGTCTGAGCAACGATATAGCCAAGATAAGGGAGAAGATAGAGAATAATCGAGATAATATCGAAAAGGCCTCGGATGGATTAGCATCTATGTTGGAGAATCTAAGGAGATATTCGGATGAGGTGAGACCCGGGGATGAGTTCGGCAGTGAATTAGAAGAGACTTATAGAGAGATGCAAGATGACCTTGATACCTTAAAAGGGATAGTAAATAGGTTGAAAAATGAGATAAAGGAATTAGAAAGGAGAAAATAATATGAAAATAGCTAAGAATAATTTGGTCCTATTGTCTATCCTATTGGGACTATATCTTATAATCCCCTTCCAGATCTGTTTAAGTGCCGAGAATGATGAGCTAAATATCATTTTCATCTTAGACGCCTCGGGGAGTATGACCAAGGAGATAGAGGGGGGAAGTAAGATAGAGATCGCCAAGAGAGTCTTAACTTCTCTTATCGATGAGCTACCCGAAGGGGTAAATGTCGGATTAGAGACCTATGGACATAAAGGTGGAGAAAGTTGTAAGGTGGAGATGATTGTTCCTATCGGTCCTCTGAACAGGGATCTGCTGAAGGCTCGGATTTCCTCCATAGTTCCCCAGGGAAGGACTCCGATAACTCTCTCCTTACAAGAGGCTGTCAAACAGTTGAAGCCCCTGGAGGGGAAGAACTCGATAATCCTCATCAGCGATGGACAGGAGACTTGTGCTGGTGATCCTTGTTCGGCAGTCGAGGACTTGAAGGAGGCTGGGATCGAATTCGAGATACATGTCATCGGATTCGATGTGGTGGAGTTAGAGAGAAGGCAGTTAAGGTGTATCGCTAAGGCTGGAGGAGGGAAATACTATAGCGCCGATACTGCCGATCAGTTGGAGTTGGTAACGAAAGAAGCCGCTCAAGAGGCAATTGAGGTTAAATCCGAGCGAAAGAGGATTAAGATCGGCGGTCCGGGAACTTTGGCTTGGAAACCTGCCTCTTGGATAAATCTTCGGTATTGGACCATATATAAAGCCGATACTGGCGAGAAAATTCAGAGCGGTAATAATTGGCAACCCCAGGTTTTACCTATGGGCGATTATATAGTAGCGATCCGTCAGAATAATACCGATCTGGAGGTAAAGCCTCTCCTTAAAGAGATCACCATAGAATCGGGCAAGACGACTGAGGTAGTATTAAATACTGGTCTCAAGTGGGCAAATACCGATTGGGTCGATCTTTGGTATTATGTTGTCACCTCTCAAGAGACTGGAGAGAAGATTCAAAGCGCCACCTCTTGGGAGACTCAACTCCTACCTCCTGGCAGATATATCATATCCATTCGTCAGGAAAGCACTGAACTTGAAGCTCCGGTAGCTGAAGTGGATATCGGAGAGGGAGATGTTACTGAGATATCGCTCGAGACGGGTATAAGTTGGCGAAATACGGATTGGGTCAATCTCTGGTATTGGGCTATCTATGACGCCGAGGGGGAAGAGAAGGTCCAGTCAGGCACTACATTATCACCTCAAGCATTAGCGGACGGCGAATATATGATATATACTCGCCAGAATAATACGGACAGGGAGGTCCCGATAGCTCGGATAGAGCTAAAGGAGGGGGAGATCGAGGAGATATGGTTTGATACAGGTTTGACTTGGAGTGTTGCAGATTGGGCTGATGTCTGGTATTGGGCGATTTATGACGCGGAGAGTGGCGAGAAGATTCAGGCTGTTACCACCAGGGATGCCCAACTTCTTCCCACTGGCAAGTATAAGATCACCATTCGCCAAAACAATACGGATAAGGAAGTCCAAATCGCTGAGGTGGAGATCAAGACTGGAGAGATTATAGATTTGGCTTTAGATACAGGTCTATCATGGAGCCCTGCAGATTGGATCGATCTCTGGTATTGGGCGGTCTATGACGCGGAGAGTGGCGAGAAGATTCAGGCTGTTACTACTTGGGATCCTCAAGCTCTACCCCCTGGTAAATACAGAATCACTATTCGCCAGAATAATACGGACAGGGAAGTCGATATTCTAGGAGAGGATTTAACTATATCTCCCGGAGATAAGGTAAACGTGGTATTGAATACAGGTGTTATTCTCATTCCCAGCGAAGAGCATAAAGACAATCTGGGGTACTGGGCGATCTACAAAGCTGGAACTGATGAGAAGATCCAGAGTGTTACTTCGTGGGATGCCCAAGTATTAGCAGAAGGGAAATAT